>JAFLDC010000002.1:1303-28977 GCA_017302775.1 Sphingomonadales bacterium | reverse complement strand
ACCGGACACTCTATCAAAAGCGGCGCGATGTTCTGGTTGAAAGTTTTGGCCGGGCGGGTTGGGAAATTCCCAGCCCGAAGGCGTCGATGTTCGCCTGGGCTCCGTTACCACCGGCGTTGATGTCGATGGGGAGTCTCGAATTTTCCAAGCAATTGCTTACGCATGCTGAAGTCGCTGTGGCGCCCGGCGTCGGCTATGGCGAAGAAGGTGAAGGCTTCGTGCGTATTGCCATGGTCGAAAACGAACAGCGTCTGCGTCAGGCCGCCCGCAATATTCGGCGGTATCTTGCCAGCATGGGAGTCAATACGACTGCAGCCTGAGGGTCGTTATCGATCCTCTTGTCCTCTTGAAAGTTGGGGTTTGCCCTCTTGCACCGTTACACCGAAGGGTGCAGCGAAGCAAAACGGTGGGTCATTCCTAGCCTTGAGAGGTCGCCGTGCGGCAGTTTCGCTGGTTTTCGGCGGGACCGGTTCCCGCCGCATACGACTTGCGCCAGCTGGGCTGGAGATTGCTGGGAGAGCACGAGCTTTCCGGCGAGGGGAATGCTTATGCGGCGTTAGGCTGTCCGCGGGAAATACCCCTGACCCAATGGCTGCATTTGGCCGGTCTTACGGCGATCGAGCGGAAATGGATCATGCTGCTGGGTGTATCCGATACAACGGAACGTGCGCGAATGCTGCGGTTGGGGTTTGGGGATGCGCTTGATTTCGGGATCGGCCTGGAGGAACTCGAATATCGTGTTACCCGATTGGCACATTGCGCGTCCTCGTTGCCGCGATATCGCCGACACGGCAGGTTGACGATCGACCTTCTCGCTCGGGACGCTTTCGTCGCCGGTCGGCCACTTGGTCTTCATCCACGCGAGTTCGCATTGCTGTGGCGGCTGGCGGATACACCCGGGCAAGCTGTGACCTCGCGCGAACTGTTGAGCGACGTCTGGCGACTGAGCTTTCGTCCGGAAACGAACAGCTTGGCGGTCCACGTCAGTCGCTTGCGTGCAAAACTGCGCATCGCCGGGATCGATGGGCTAGTGGAAACCGTGGCTGACGGTGCTTACCAGCTCGCTCCGCTGGGCCCGATATGCTTTGATGCGGGCAACGACTTGGCGCTGGATGGTTACCTGCGTATGGAAGTGCAAAACGGCTTGGCCGTGACGAAAGCTTAAGGAGCAGGGCATGTCGCTGGAAGTAAATCCGGGAAATCGCGTTAACATCACGCTCGGCGACGACGGCGTCGCCCAGGTTCGGATGATCCGTTCCGACAAGATGAACGCGCTTGATCCAGACATGTTTGCGGCTCTGATTGACGCAGGACATGTGCTGCACGACCTCAAGGGGCTGCGTGCGGTAGTCTTGTCGGGTGAGGGACGCAGCTTTTGCGCCGGTCTTGATATGGCCTCGATGGCCAATACTGCCCGGCATGATCGCACTCCATTGACCGAGCGGACGCACGGCAACGCCAACCAGCCCCAGCAGGTCGCGATGCAGTGGCGCAAACTTCCGATGCCGGTGATCGCGGCGGTTCACGGGGTATGTTTCGGCGGCGGACTCCAGATCGCCAGCGGCGCCGACATCCGGGTGGTCGATCCCTCCGCCCGTATGGCGGTAATGGAACTCAAGTGGGGATTGGTGCCGGATATGGGCGGTTATGCCCTGTGGAAAGGCATCGTGCGGGACGATGTGCTGCGCGAACTGACTTACACCAATCGGGAATTTACCGGCGCGGAGGCTCAGGCACTGGGCTTTGCCACTTATGTCGATGCCAATCCGGTTGCCCGGGCAACGGCGATTGCAGCAGACATCGCCAATCGTAATCCACACGCCCAGCGTGCGGCCAAGCGCCTCTTCAATCGCTACCTTGAGGTTGGCGTGGACGAGATACTGATGGCTGAAAGCGTGGAGCAGCAGGCGTTGATCGGATCGAAGAACCAGGTTGAAGCAGTGATGAGCCAGATGGAAAAGCGGCGGGCGCTTTTTATCGACCCCTGATCCGCAGTTGCGGGCGGGATCACTTGCTGTTGCGATTGCGATACTTGTCCAGGCAATCTTTGGCCATCGCGCGGACGTCGCCGTTGATCGTTGCCTGGGCAGTTTCTGCCTTGCCGATCAGCATAACTGTTTTGTGGCAATAGCTTAGTTTGGTGAACTCTATTACGCCGGTGAACGGGTTGGCAGCGTCATTGAACGATTCCAAAGTCAGTTCGTAACTATAGGCGCAGTCCGACTTCGCACCGGGCAGCGGGGTCGCCGCGATATTGATGTAGGTGTCCATGACTGATTCCGGGTCCTTGGAATCGGCCTGGATTACAATTCCGGCACTGCGCAGTTCGGTTTGAACTGCTGCGATGGCGTCGCGGTGAGCGACCTTGCAGTGGATCAGATCCCTGTCGCTGTCGCTTTCGCCATAGACATAGAATTTGGGCATTGAGACCTGGATCGACACAGGCGAGGCGAGCACAGGCGCCAATGGCATCAGTGCGAGCACCATCAGTTTCGCGACGTTAACGGTCAGGTGCATGGTGTTCCTTCGGCAGAAGGGCGCGCCCGGGAACCTGGCCCGGGCGCTTCCATAGTTCATGCCGAACCGGCCGGACAAATTCAGCCGAGCTGGCAGAATGCGCAAACCTTGTTCCCGTCAGGATCGCGCAAATATGCGCCATAGGCATTGCCGGGCGCATCCGGGCGCGGCCCGGGTTCGCCCTCGCAAGTGCCGCCATTGGCCAGGCCCGCAGCATACCAGGCATCGACCTGATCCTTGTTTTGTGCGCCAAAGCCGATCGTCCCGCCGTTCGCGTGGCACGCAGCCTGTCCATCAACGGGCGCGCCAACGCCAAAATTCCCCCCGTTGTGGCTATAGAATGCCCGGCCGTTGAACTCGGCGCCGGGGTTGGCGCCGATCGCCTGCAGGGTAGCGTCGTAGAATGCCTTGGCCTTTGCCAGGTCATTGGTGCCGACCATTACGTGCGTAAACATCATCCCTCTCCTTCTAGAATACCACGACACTGCGGATTGATTCGCCGGCATGCATCAGGTCGAACGCCTTGTTGATGTCTTCCAGTCCCATCACATGCGTAATCATCGGGTCGATCTCGATCTTGCCGGTCATGTACATGTCGACAATCTTGGGAACATCCGAGCGGCCCTTGGCCCCACCGAAAGCGGTTCCGCGCCAGTTGCGGCCGGTGACGAGTTGGAATGGCCGGGTGCTGATTTCCTTGCCGGCTTCTGCGACGCCGATGATGATCGAGGTTCCCCAGCCGCGATGGCACGCTTCCAGTGCAGTGCGCATCACTTCGGTGTTGCCGGTAGCATCGAAGGTATAGTCGGCGCCGCCATCGGTCATTGCGACCACGGCTGCAACCACCTCCTCGCGGCTCATGCCTGCGGAATTCAGGAAGTCGGTCATGCCGAACTTGCGTCCCCATTCCTCCCGGGCGGGGTTGATGTCGACCCCGACGATCCGGCCGGCTCCGGCCAGTCGCGCGCCTTGAATTACGTTAAGCCCGATGCCGCCGAGGCCGAAGACAACCACATTGTCGCCCACCTGGACCTTGGCCGTATTGACGACTGCGCCGACCCCGGTGGTCACGCCGCAGCCAATGTAGCAACTGGTTTGGAACGGCGCATCATCACGAATCTTCGCCACGGCGATTTCAGGCAGGACGGTGAAGTTCGAAAAGGTCGAGCAGCCCATGTAGTGGAAGATGGTTTCACCCTTGTAGCTGAACCGGCTGGTCCCGTCCGGCATCAGTCCCTGGCCCTGGGTTGCCCGAATCGCTGTGCACAGGTTGGTCTTGCCGCTGAGGCACGATTTACACTGGCGGCATTCCGGCGTGTACAGCGGGATTACGTGATCGCCCGGCTTCACGCTGGTCACGCCGGCGCCGACTTCGCGCACGATTCCGGCTCCTTCGTGGCCCAGCACGCTCGGGAAAATCCCCTCGCTGTCGAAGCCGTCGAGCGTATAGGCATCGGTGTGGCAGATTCCGGTCGCCATGATTTCGACCAGCACTTCGCCCGCCTTGGGACCTTCCAGGTCCAGCTCGACGATTTCGAGAGGCTGCTTGGGGGCAAAGGCAACGGCGGCGCGGGTTTTCATCGGCTTCGGGCTCCTCTCCGGATCGACCGGATTTTGTATGCTTCGCTTACTAAGTGTGATGACGGTGCGTCAACGGCAATCCGCCGCGCCGCTTCGTGCCGGTCCGCAGCGCCCTTGGCAAGCCGCTGTCTGCAGGCTAGCCCGCAACAGATGAAAGCTCTGCACGATCCGGATCGCCTGTTGGCCGAGGGGTTGGCCGCGATCCGGGGCCAGTTCAAGGTTCCCGTTGCTTTCCCGCCCGAGGTGGAAGCGGCGGCGCAGGTGGCGGCCCGGCGCCCCTTGCGCGAGCATGCGGACCGCACCGGCGTGCCGTTTGTTACGCTCGATCCTGCCAGCTCCACCGATCTTGACCAGGCCTTCTGGATCGAACCGCCCAGCACATCGGCAGGCGGCGATCTGGTGCTGCATTATGCGATCGCGGACGTCGCCTGGTTCGTGGCGGATGGCGATCCGGTTGATGCAGAGGCGTGGAGGCGCGGTGAGACGACGTACCTTCCGGATGGCAAGGCCGGCCTTTATCCCAAGGTGCTGAGCGAAGGTGCGGCCAGCCTGCTGCCCGATGGCGATAGGCCGGCGGTAATATTCACCAGCCGGATTGATCCGGGCGGCAAGGCAGTCTTGCAAGGGGTGGAGCGCGCAGTGATCCGCAGTCGAGCCAAGCTGGCATACGACTCGGTTCGTCATGATCAGTTGCCAGAGGGATTTGCCGAACTGGCGCGGCGGATCGCGGCGGCTGACGATGCCAGAGGAGCTGCGCGAGTGGATCCGCCCGAGCAGGAAGTGGAACGCGATGCGGAGGGACACTTCACCCTGCGGCTGCGGCCACTGACCGCTTCTGAACGCAGCAATGCCGCGCTATCGCTGGCGTCCAACCTGGCTGTGGCCGATGCCTTGCTGGCGGCCCGCACTGGCCTGTTCCGGGTTATGGCGGGACCAGACGCGCGGGCCGAGGCACGACTGCGCCATACCGCCAATGCGTTCGGCCTGTCCTGGCCAACCGACGCCAGCCTTGCACAGTTTGAGCGGCTGCTTGATCCCGCTGAGCCCGGCGAGGCGGCTTTTATGCTGGCGATCCGGCGGGCGGGCAACGGCGCCAGCTATGTGCCGTGGCAATCCGGTGTGATCCCGTGGCATGCGGCAATGGCGGCGACCTATGCCCATTCTACCGCACCCTTGCGGCGCCTGGCCGATCGCTATGTGGTCCGCGCCGCGCTGGCTGTGGCCAACGGACAAACAGTCCCGCAAGAGGTGGAGCAGGCTTTTCAGCGGCTCGGCCCGGTCATGGAACGGTCTCAGGCTCGCAGCAGCCAAATCGAGCGGGCGGTGGTTGATCTGGCAGAGGCGGCGATCCTGGCCGGGCGCGAGGGCGAGGATTTCGCTGCCGTTGTAACGGACCTTGGCGATAACGGTACACGCATCCAGCTCTGCGATCTCCCGATCGTCGCGCGTACGGCCGCGCACCGGGTCCGGCCGGGTGACCGCATCATGGTCCGGCTCGAATCGGCCGATCCGATCCGTCGTGAAGTCCGTTTTGCGCGCCTGTCATGAATCGAGTTGCACCCACGCGTCCGCTCGGCTAGTGGCGCGAACCTCTCGGTAAAACGAGGGACGAGGCCCGATGGCGGAGTGGTTACGCACCGGATTGCAAATCCGTTTACGCCGGTTCGATTCCGGCTCGGGCCTCCAAACTGGATCTGGTTGGCCGCTTTAGCTCAGTTGGTAGAGCACATCATTCGTAATGATGGGGTCACGTGTTCGAGTCACGTAAGCGGCACCACCTTCCTGTTTCCAAACGCTCCCGAAGGCATTATTTTCCAACACTTTGAGCGATGAAGCAGTCCTCATGGCACGCTGCGTACCGTTCGTTTCCTCGAACGGATCCAAACTCGGATTTCTGAAGTTCAGGGTCAAGGGCAAGGTTATACACCTGGCCTCGGTGATTTGCGCTCAGCTCTTGCCGTGGCAATGTTTGAACCGCTTTTCCGAACCACACGGGCAAGACGCATTTCGCGGCGTGTCGCGAGGTATGGCTGCCGATGCCGACTCCGACCAAGCTGGCGGCGGCTGCCACGGAGTAATCGCCAAATCTATCCCATCGTTCCTGGCTAGCAGCTCCACCTTCGCAGCCATGACCTGTTCCTGATTCTCTGCGAATTGCTCTTCGCTCATAATTTCGCGCTCAACGTGAATGGCATTCACCTTGGTAGCTTCATCAGAAAACCGCCGCGCCTGTTTATAATCACGGTTCACGAAAAACAGGTGGGTGAGCTTGTTTGCAATAATGACTTTATCATTGAGCGCTTGGATACTGTCGGTAGAACTGGCCAGAGCTTCCTTGATGTCCATACAGGACAACAGATAGGAAAGCGCCAAATGCTGGTCACCCTGCGCTTCAGCAACCACTGCAAGCCGTTCAAGAACTAAACTTACTGTCCGTTTCGACTGGGGGGTTTTGAGTCTGCCAGAAGTACGCCACGAGATTTCGAGCGCTCTATGTAAAATCGCTTTTGCCTCGGCATGATTTGATTGCAGGAGGAACATGTCCGCCAGATTGCACAATCGTGCAGCGTGACTGGATATCTGCAAATCATTCGAAGCTATTCCACCGATCTTTTGTACGACATCTGACAGTTCATTGGTCAGGTCGGCCACCGCTTTGGCCTCGCCGTGATCGTGTCTTGCGTGGGCGAGCTTCTCGAGGATAATTGCGAGATCTTCGTAAGCCTGAAAATCAGGGCGCTGTTGAACAATCTTGCGCTTTGCTTCCAGTACGGCCTCAAGCCTTGAGAGCATGCTGTCAGGATCGAAGGCCGCCTCAATGTCGGACAAGCGCTCGGCAAAAAGCGAGCAATAGCGCAGATCTTCGGCTTGCCCGCCCGATTGGTACAGCTCGTCAGAAAGCTGGAGGCCTGCATTAAAATGCGTCAGCGCGTCCTCGATCTTGCCGAGCGCCTTGGCGCTGTCCCCCGCGATCAATCGTGCCCAGCGCAGTTGCATGGGCACATAGGATTCCGGGTATCCATCGCGGTTCTCTCTGATCGCTTTGAGGCACTCTTCGGCTAGGGCCAGGGCCAACTGCGATTGGCCAAACTGGGCAAGGTAACCAATGATGCATTGCTGGATGTAGGATGTGTTGTGGCCGGGGCCGCGCTGCAACCATTCCTCGGCCCAGCGCCTCGCAAAATTCTGTGTTGCGAGGTAATCGCCGTCACGGTGTGCCTTCTCTGCCAATCTGAACAGCGCCTCGAATGCAATTGTCCGCTTTGCCAAGTCATTGCTTGCAAACAGAGCGAGCTGGGCCTGCCACTGCGCGGCAACTGTGGTCGGATCGGGTTCGTCGCCGCCGGACCCGGTAAGAGTGACCAGGGCTGCCTCAAGAGCCTTGGTCGCATCGTCACGGTCCATCAGATTGGCAAGGTTGTTATCTGCTGCGCGCTGATAATATTCGGCGCGAAACTCGGCGAGTTCGGCGGCTGCCGATTTGATGAAGGCATACGGATTTTCGCCCTCGGCCAAACCGCGATCGGCATTCGCGATGTCGATCTTGCTGGCTGCAGCGGCGACAACCTGCGCTGAAAACTGCATCCCCTGCAAGCTGGCTATACCGAGCGCGGCCTGCACATGTTCCGGGGCGGACTGCAGCCTCTGCATCACGAAGGCGTCGAAGTCCTCGGCGGCGAAAGCCTGAGCTCCCTGTACCGAAAGCGGCGCGGCGATATCGCGACCTTCGAAGTACTGCTTTTTGCCTTCAAGATAGCTTAGGACATTGTAGAGGCGGAGCGCGTTCCCCTCCGCCTTGCCTAGGACCAGCGCGGTCTGGTCTTCGGTCAAGCCCGGGAAAGCAACTGCAATTACATCCTCCAGGCGATCGGCCGGTCGCAGGAAATGTTCGTGCAGGTTTACGGCCTGCGCAGTGAAGATTTCGCTGATCCTGTCCTTGGCGCTGCCATCCCAGGAAATCGGATTAACGGACCGCCACTCTGCTTCCCAACTGGTAACCAGAGCGAGCAGAGGCCACTTTTCTGCGCCGGCTTTCGCCAGCAGTTCGCACAAAAGCTTGCACAGACTGAGATCGGCTCTGATCCACTGGGCATCATCGATGACCAGAACCAGCGGCAACCTGTCGAGCGGTTTCGGCGGGGCGTGACAAACAAGATCAAGATTGCCCAAAATCAGATCGGCAATGTCCTGATGCTTTTCGGCGGCCGCGGTAGCGGCGGTAATATCTCGGCTGTCGAGGCGGTTTATTTCCTGTTGCCGCCTGCGGGCTTCCCAGCCTGCGCTGCTGACGTCCTTGATCGCGCCCATGAGCGCATAAGCGGGGCCTGCCATGCCGAACGTCAATCCAGAGAGAGCCGCCATGCCCAAATGCGGGAGTATCTGGTCGGCGTAGTTCAGGCCCAGGCTGACCGCGGTGCTTCCGGCACTTTTGGCATGTTCCATCCTGAGTTCGGAAACGCGCACGGCATTGATGTAGGCAAGCAGGTGCAGTTGCAGGCGCGTTTCATATTGGGTTAGCGATGTTGTGACCGAATTTGAATCTCCCCCGGTATTCGGCATCCCGATGCCCCACCACAGGAAAGGCACATTGCGCCCGTCCATCACGCAGGCATCAATGTCGGGGTTGAGCAACAGCGTTTCCCGCGTTTCGGAGGCGCTTCGGACGCGGCCCAACTGATCCGGCCAATAGCCGTTGCCGCCGCGGGCATCTTCGGTGATGGAAAGCCAGCTATAGAATTCCTGAACCAGCCGTGTTTTCCCTAAACCGGATTCCGCAATAATGGCGACGACTTGTGGCTTGCCTGCTTTTGCCATGCGCCAGGCGCCTTGCAACACCTCGAGGTCGCCCTCTCGACCAACAAACATGTTCCGCCAATCAGCCATGAAAATCTAACTAATAGGCGGCGCGCAGCTGCGCAATGAAGGGCGGGCCGCTGGGATGATACGGTCGCTCTGCCGGGCGCCTCATTCACCTCCGCCACAGGTGCGCATGATCGTTGGGGCGCTTGCGCACGTTCTGGCGGTTTTGTAGCGTTGCAATCGATGACAATGCTGGGCGAGCGGCCGCATCGGCGGCGCAATCTTTTGACGGGCGAATGGCTGCTGGTTTCACCGCATCGCGCCTTGCGGCCGTGGCAGGGAGAGGCCGAATCGCCGGCTCGCGGGCGTGCGCCCGATCACGATTCCACATGCCATTTGTGCGCCGGAAACGCGCGTGCGACCGGCGAGCGCAACCCGGCGTACGATGGCACATTCGTATTCAACAATGACTTTGCGGCGCTGCGCGACGAGCCAGGCGGCGCGGTAGAGCACGAAGACGGCTTGTTTGAAGCCCAGGCCGTTGGCGGTGAAGCGCGGGTGATATGTTTCGATCCCGATCACAGCGCGACCCTTGCACGCTTGCCGGTGCACAAGATCGCCAGTGTCATCGCCTGCTGGCAAACCCAATCGGCGGAGCTTGGCGCCAAGTGGCAGCATGTCCAGCTATTTGAGAACAAGGGTGCGATGATGGGTGCCTCCAGCCCGCATCCGCATGGGCAGGTGTGGGCGAGCGATTTCATTCCTGAGTTACCCGCGCGTGAGGACGAGCGGCAGCGCGCAGTCCTGATGCAGACCGGCGGAGTGTTGCTTGATGCTGTGGTCAAGGCGGAACTGGCCGTTGGCACCCGCGTGGTTGAGGTCAATGAACATTGGTTGGCAGTGGTTCCCCACTGGGCGGCCTGGCCGTTCGAGATCCTGCTGATCGCGCGGATGGATATTGCCCGGATCGAGGATTTGAGTGCACCCGCCAGCACCGCGCTGGCGCAGATCCTGTCACGCTTGCTGCGGCGGTACGATGGGCTGTTTCAGACCGACTTCCCTTATTCGATGGGCTGGCACGGTGCCCCTCATGGGCTGGGCGCAGACTGCTCGCACTGGCGGTTGCATGCGCATTTCATGCCGCCGCTGCTGCGTTCGGCCAGCGTGCGCAAGCATATGGTCGGGTTCGAACTGCTGGCAGAAACCCAGCGGGATCTCACTCCGGAAGCGGCAGCGGCCCGTCTGCGCGCGGTAGAGATCGATTGATGATTCCGCCTGATGGGCTGCTGTCCGCCTTTGTTGCGGCATTTGGCGAAGCGCCGACCGGCTTCACTTTTGCGCCTGGCCGAGTCAACCTGATCGGGGACCACGTCGATTATTGCGAGGGGCTGGTTTTGCCCATGCCGATCGCCAGCGGCACGTGGGTCGCCTGGGCGCCGCAGGCCAGCGAAATGGTGGAGGCAGTCTCGCTTGATTATCCCGGGCACAGGCTACGGTTTCGTCCCAACGATGGCGGCCATGAGCAGCCTGGAGAATGGACCAGCTATGTGCGCGGAATGGCTGAGATCTGCGTGACAGCTGGCATGGGAGTGAGCGGATCAAGGCTGGCGATCCAGGGCACCATGCCGCGCGGTGCCGGGCTTTCTTCGTCGGCGTCGCTGTGTATCGCGGTGGGGCGCGCCCTGGCTGAAATCGACGGGTCGCAGAAGCCGGACGATCGCGCCCTGGCGCTTGCCGCGCAGGCGACGGAACACAACTATGCTGCGGTCAACTGCGGGATCATGGATCAGATGGCGGTGGCTATGGGCAAGCCGGGCCATGCCTTGCTGCTCGATTGTCGTGATCTTTCGGTCCGGTCGATTCCCCTTCCTGACGATTGGGGCGTGGCGGTCATCCCGTCTGGGGTGGAGCGCGGGCTGGTTGACGGTGCCTATAACGCGCGTCGGCGCGATTGTGAGCAGGCGGCGACGGCATTGGGGCAGGCCAAGCTGCGCGACGTCGACATTGCGGCCATTGCGGCGTCCCAGCTTGATACCGTGCTGAAGGCGCGAGCCACCCATGTTGTGTCAGAGATCACCCGCACCGCTGCTGCCGTCGCGGCGATGGGTCGCGCCGATCTGGCCGCATTTGGAAATCTTCTGCGGGCCAGCCATGCATCGCTTCGCGACCTGTTCGAGGTGAGTCATCCCGAGGTCGACACCTTGGTGAACCGGGTCAACAGTGCAATCGGACCGAACGGCGGCGCGCGGATGACCGGTGGCGGCTTTGGCGGGGCGATTGTGGCTGTAGTCGAGCGCGGGCAGTTGCCCGAGCTGGTTGAACAGTTTGGCGGGTTCGCAGTGACGGCCAGTTGAACGCCTTATCGTGAAGGATCGGCACGACAAAATGCGGCGGTTGGCGGCGCGGCCTTGCTGCCTTAGGAGTGCGGCAACAGCTTGATAGGACTGGCCCATTCGTAATTGTTTAGGTGCTTGGCGTTATTGAGCCGGATGATACTCTGTCAGGAATGAACACCATGCACCCGATCACGCCCGTCATCCTGTGTGGAGGCAGCGGTACGCGCCTGTGGCCACGCAGCCGGGCAGCAAAGCCCAAGCCGTTCCTGCCGCTGGTGGGCGACGCCACCCTGTTTGAGGCCACACTGGCGCGCAGCAACGACCCGGAGCGGTTCGGTCCGCCGGTTATTGTTACCGGCGCGGCGCACCTTGCCCATGTCGAGACGCAACTGGGCAATCACGCTGGCGCACAGATCATCGTTGAGCCATCGGCCCGTAACACCGCTGCGGCGATCGCGCTGGCGGCACTGCGGCTGCCCGCTGATGCGATCATGCTGGTATGCCCCAGCGATCACCATATCGCCGACCCACAGGCGTTCCGTGCCGCGGCGGCCAAGGCTGCAGAACTGGCGGCGGCAGGCTGGTTGGTCTCGTTCGGGATCAAGGCTACTGCGCCGGAGACGGGGTTTGGCTACCTCCAACAAGGCGAGCCAATCGGCGCCTTGGGCTTCAAGGTCGCGCGGTTTGTGGAAAAGCCCGATCTGGAACGGGCAAAGACCTTTCTGGCGGACGGTGGCTATGCGTGGAACGGCGGGATCTTCGCTTTTCGTGCCGGAACCTTTCTGCAGGAACTCGGCGCGTTTCGCCCGGCGATCCTGGCGGCAGTTCAGGCTGCCGTTTCAGGCGGCACGCAAGATGGAGCGCGTTTCCATCCCGGCGCGGAAAGTTTTGCGCAGATTGACAGTGAGTCAGTCGACTATGCGGTGATGGAGAATACCACCCGGGCTGCGATGGTACCTGCGGCGATGGGTTGGTCCGACATCGGCAATTGGCAGGCGCTTCATGCCGCGCTGCCGGCTGACGCGGACGGCAATGTGGTACGCGGGCCGGCCGAGCTTGTCGATTGCCGGAACGTCCTGGTCGATAGTGACGGGCCGCGCGTCTCCGTAATCGGGCTCGACGACGTGATCGTGGTGGTCGATGGCGACGACATACTGGTGACCACCGCAGCAGGTACGCAGTTGGTCGGCAAGCTGCATGGCGCGGCCAACCAGTGAGCGTGTTGCTGCCAACCCGGATGGTGGAAAAGCCGTGGGGCAAGGAGGTACTCCCGAACCCCTTCGTCGCGCCGCCGGGGCAAAGGATCGGCGAGGTATGGTTTGAACCGCCGCCTTCGCTCAACCAGTTGCTCGTCAAATATATCTTCGCTTCAGAAAAGCTGTCTGTGCAGGTCCACCCCTCGGACGCGCAAACTCTCGCCGCTGGTCTTGGCCGTCAGGGCAAGGAGGAATGCTGGCTGGTTATCGCAGCCGAGCCTGGCGCCACGCTGGGGATCGGGTTCGACGATCCGATCGATCCGGATGCGATGCGCGCAGCAGCGGTCGACGGTTCGATCGAGCAGCGTCTGGTCTGGCATCCGGTCCACGTGGGCGATTTCTTTTATATTCCTGCCAACACGGTTCATGCGATCGGTGCCGGGGTCAGCTTGATCGAGGTTCAGCAAAACAGCGACATCACCTATCGGCTGTATGATTATGGGCGTCCGCGCGAACTGCACCTGGACCAGGGCATCGCCGTGTCAAACGGCGCACCCTATGCCGATCTGCACCGGTACCAGGTTCCGGCGCGGGGCGAACACTTGCTGGTGGATGGGCCGCTGTTTCGATTGGTTCGTTACGACGGCGGGCTTTCGGCGCAACACGAAGCTGCATTCGCGGGTGGACCGATGCTTGTTGTCCCGGCGGCAGGTGTCGCCACTGTGGCCGGTGAGGTGGTGCATCCCGGGCAATGTGCTTTGGCGCTGGATGTCAGGGCGGTGCGGCTGGCTGCCGGCGCAACAGGTCTGATCGCTCAGCCGATGGGATGAGCTCCGGCATTGCAATGCATACGGCCAACCCCTAACCGCCGGACATGGCAATCGAACGCAGTCTGCTTGTTGTCGTTTCTTGCGCCCTTGCGCTGGTAGGCCGGCCTGCAGCCGCCGATGCGGTTGACGAGGATGAGGCACGCGAAATCGTCGTAACCGGACAGGGGCTTGAACCCTCGGCAATGTCGGCGGCCTATTCGGTGATCGTGCTTGAGCGCGATCGAACCGCAGCGTCCGCGTCAGGCCGGCTGGAAGATGTGCTGGGCGGCGCAGCGGGGTTCCAGCAGTTTCGCCGGTCAGACAGCCGTTCAGCCAACCCCACAGCCCAAGGCGCGACTATGCGCGGGCTGGGCGGCAATGCCACCAGCCGGACGCTGGTTGTGCTGGATGGTGTCCCGGTGACCGATCCGTTCTTTGGCCATGTTCCCTTCGCCGCGCTTCCGTTTGAGCGGTTGCAGCGGGTCACCGTGATGCGCGGGGGCGGAACCGGAGCGTTCGGGGCCGGCGCGGTGGCAGGGACGGTCGACATGGCCAGCGCCAACCCGGCGGATATTCCGCTGGGTGAAGCAGCCATGGCGGCCAACGACCGCGGCGAAACAGAACTGTCCGCCACGCTGGCTCCGCGGCTGGGGGATGGCTATGCCGTTGTCAGTGGACGTTGGGACCGGGGGCAGGGATTCCGGACAACGCCCGAGCCGCAGCGTGTGGCGGCATCGATCCCGGCGCGCTTTGATGGATGGTCAGCATCGTTGCGGGCTGTCGTTCCGGTCAATGCCGATGTCGAGTTGCAGACCCGCGCGCTGCTGTTCGAGGATCGCCGTGCCCTGCGCTTCGCTGGCGCCGATTCCTACCAGAGCGGGCAGGATGCCTCGGTGCGGCTGGTCGGTCGCGGCGGCTGGCAGTTTGACGCGATCGCCTATGTCCAATCGCGCAATTTCGCCAATGTGGTCATCAGTTCCACGACCTTCCGCAAGACCCTCGATCAGCGCAATACGCCGTCGACCGGGATCGGCGGAAAACTGGAACTGCGGCCGCCGATCAACGGCGCATATCCGGTGCGGCTGGGTGTCGATTGGCGCAGGGCCAGCGGCGAACTGCAAGAGGTGGGCTACAACGGCTCGACCGGTGCGGTAACAGCCCGCCGCCGTGCGGGTGGGGCCAACGCCGATCTGGGTTTCTACCTTGAACATGACCGAAAGCTCGGGCCGCTGCGGCTAACGGGTTCGGTCCGGCTGGATCGCTGGTCGGTCAGCGACGGACATTTCACCGAGAGCAATGCTGCCGGGGCGGTAGTTACGGACATCAGTTTCGCGCGGCGGGCCGGCTGGGCCCTGTCACTGCGCGGCGGCGCCTTGCTTGATCTGACGGCGTCGTTTGCCGTGCGCGGATCGGTCTATAACGGTCTGCGCCAGCCGACACTGAATGAACTGTACCGGCCGTTTGTCGTTTTCCCGGTAACGACCCGCGCCAATGCAGGTTTGCAGAACGAAGAGCTGTTCGGGTTTGAAGGCGGGTTCGACTGGACCATGGGACGGTTTGCACTCTCGGCGACGGCCTTTGACAACCGGATCGACCGGGCCATCGCCAACGTGACGATCGGCCCCAACCTGCGCGAACGCCGTAATGTCGATGCGGTTCGTTCGCGCGGGATCGAGATGACCGCCAAGGCACAGCTTGGTGCGATCCAGTGGGACGGAACCTTGTCATTGGTAGATGCGGAAATGCGCGGCAGCGGCGCGTCTGCGCTGCTTGATGGCAAGCGCCCGGCACAGGTTCCGAGTTTTACGCTCAGTACGACTGTGGCCTGGCGACCGGCCAGCGACTGGCTTGTTGCCGTCACCCTGCGCCGGGCGTCCTCGCAGTTCGAGGATGATCTGGAGACTGACCGATTGCCGGCCTACACCACGCTCGATGCCGTCGTGACCGTGCCGCTTACCCCGCGTGCCGTGGTGGTGCTGCGGGGCGAGAACCTGACCGGCGAAACAATCATCACCCGCAACCAGGCGGGATCGGCGGATTTGGGTACGCCGCGAACCTTCTGGGCCGGATTGCGGATTTCCATCGGCCGCTAATCCGCATAGTACGAAACGCGACAGCAACCGGAGAGCACCATGGCCACTCACCTCAGCATGCAAAGCCGCAGCATCGATTGCAGTGAAGAAGAGTGGCAACTGCGCCAGCAGCTGGCGGCCTGTTACCGGATATTCGATCATCTGGGATGGTCGGAATCGATCTATAACCACATTTCGGTCAAGATCCCGGGCGAGGAGGGCGCCTTTCTGATAAATCCCTTCGGGCTGCTCTATTCCGAGGTATGCGCCAGCAACCTGGTCAAGATCGACATTGACGGCAATACGCTCGACGGCAGCACGTATCCGGTCAACAAGGCCGGATTCGTCCAGCATTCCTATTTTCATCGCCATGTGCCGTGGGCGCACGCCATCTGCCATACTCACACCACGGCGACCATGGCGGTGGCGAGCCTTGAAGGCGGCCTGCAGCCGATCAACTTCTACGCCTGCAATTTCGCCGGACGGATCGGCTATCACGATTTCGAAGGCGTAACGGTGCGGGCCGAAGAGGGTGAGCGGCTGCTCGCCAACCTTGGCGACAAGCGGATACTGATGTTGCGCAATCACGGGCCCGTGATCCTGGGGCGTTCGCTTCCTGAAGTATTCGTGATGCATTGGTCACTTCAGCGCGCCTGCGAGATCCAGCTCGCCACCCTGGCGGCCGGCAAGCCGATCGTTGTCCCGGACGAGGTGATCGCCGTGCACCACCGCGATCTGCATGAATCGCAGGTTCCCGGAACGCTGCCGGGGGCGGCTGATTTTGATGCGTGGGTGCGGCGGATCGATCGTATTGATCGTTCGTGGCGTGACTGAGCGGGACCGCCGATGCCCCGGTTGACCGTCAACCAGCGACCGATCGAGTTCGCGCTGGATCCACAAACCCCGCTGCTTTGGGCGCTGCGCGATGCGGCGAACCTCACCGGAACCAAATATGGCTGCGGCGCGGGGGATTGCGGCGCCTGCATGGTTCTGATTGATGGTGAGGCGCTGCGGTCGTGCCTGGTCACCCTTGCCGAAGCCGAAGGCCGGTCGGTCACCACGATCGAGGGGTTGTCGCCCGATCGCTCGCACCCGGTCCAGCAGGCGCTGGTGGCGGAACAGGCGATCCAGTGCGGGTTCTGCACGCCCGGCATCGCGATCGCGGCCGCCGCGCTGTTATCACGCAATGCCGATCCGACGCCGGAAGACATCGCTGCCGCCGTGCCCAACCTGTGCCGGTGCGGGGTCTATCCCCGGTTGGTCCGTGCCATCCAGCGCGCTGGCCGGGTCATGCGCAGGGTCGAGACAATCAGCGCGGCGCCGGCCCCCGGGATAACGCCCGAGGACGCGGCACGGGCAGTCCCGGCCATGAACGGCGATTAGGCACCGCGTTTGCAGACCGGGTGCGCGCCCTAGAACTTCATCCGCACGGTCAGCTTGGCGTTGAGTGGCTTGCCCGGCGAAATGTTGTTGTCGGTATGCGCGGAGGGGAAATAGTCAGCGTCGGTCAGGTTCTCGACGTTGATTTGAACGGTCATGCGGTCGGTCACGTCGAAGAAGGCAGCAGCATCGATTCGGGTAAAGGCTGGTAGCCGCACCGCGTTGCTGATCGCCGCGAACTGGCTTGACTGGTGAATAACCCCCAGTCCCAGACCGAACCGCTTGGTGAAATCATAGCGAGCCCATCCCGATACCTGATGCCGCGGCAGTTGAGCGAGCTTGCGTCCAGCAGGGGCAGCAGCGGTGGTGACGCGAATTTCGCCATCCTGAAGCGCATAGCCCAGTGATACGTCAAGCTGGCGAGTCACCTTGCCGACCAGACCGAATTCCAGGCCCTTGGTACGGCTCTTGCCGGTCTGTACGACCAGCCCCGTTACCGGATCCGTGGCGCGGGTGTTGCTGCGATCCAATTGGTAAGCAGCTGCAGTGAAGGCAAGGCCCGCTGTCAAATCCCACTTCACCCCGGCTTCCAGGTTGCGGAACTCTTCAGGGGCGAGCGCTTCTGTCGTCGCATCGAGCACGGTGAACTGATCGCCCGACTGAGGAAGGAAGCTCAACGAATAGCTGCCGTAGATTGAAACCGCCTCGGCGGGCTTGAGGATCAGCCCGATGCGCGGTGACCATTTGCCGTCAACGCGCTCACCCGCGAAACCATTGACGAGATTGGTCGAGCTGATCTTGAAGCGATCATAGCGAAGCCCGCCAACCAGCTTGAGATGTTCGCCGACATCAATCTGGTCCTGCGCGTAGACCGACCAGAAGGTGACATCGGACTGGCTGGCGCTGGTCAATGTCGGGAACGTCACCGCTGGGATCGTGAGCTGCTGCGCCAAGGCGACGGTTGCCCCGGAGGGGAAAACAGCATTGCGGCGGTCTGCAAGGGTCGACTGGTCCCCAGCCTCGAACCCCAGCAGTACGGTGTGGCCGACAGGGCCGGTGCTTCCTTTCCAGATCAGATTGCCCTGGCCGATCAGGTTTTGGCGGCTTGTTCCGCTCGTATAGCCAGAAAGCGTGACCACGTTTGCGGTGCTTACCGCGCTGCCGGGGAAGATGTTTGAATAGAATTTATCATAATCAGCGAATTGAACGGTAAGGTTGCCTGACAGGTTGTCCGAAAAGCCGTGATCGATCCGGCCATGCACCAGATGGGCAGTCACTTCAGCCCGGTTGAGGCTAGGCGAGCCAAAGAAGGTGTCGTCGTAGCCGGTCAGCGGTAGCCCGGCGCGCGAGGGCACGCCCCGATCGGTCAATCGGCGATCTTCCACATACTCATAAGTAATGGTGGCAGTCGTGGCGTCGCCCAGCCGCACGCCAAGGGTCGGCGTTACGCCAAGGTAATGCCCGCGATAGTACTGCCGGTGATTGTCGAACTGTTCGTAGGTTGCGTTCAGTCGCATACCCAATGTGTCGGATAGCGGCGCACCGAGATCACCGGCTACCGACCACGCGCCGAATGTATCCACCCCGGCCGATGCGGAAAACCGGGTGTGGTCAAATTCAGGTGCCTTCGATACGCGGTTGATCACTCCGCCGCCGCCGCCGCGACCGAAGATCAGGGCGTTGGCACCCTTAAGCACCTCTACCCGTTCAACATTGTAAAGCGAGCGGTAGTACTGGGCGTCGTCGCGAATACCATCGACGAAAAAGTCGGCGGTAGAGCTTTGTCCGCGCAGCGTGATCTGGTCACGGTGACCTTCGCCCTGGCCCAGGCTTACGCCGGGAACAAACCGCAATGCCTCGCCCAGCGTGAGGATGCCCTGGTCATCAATCTGCTCACGGCTGATCACGGTAACGCTTTGCGGGACGTCGATCAGCGGCGTGTCGGTCTTCGTGGCGGTTGGCGTCTTGTCGAGGTCATATCCATCGGCGCGGCCATAGACGATGATCGCCGGGGCATCGTCTTCCATGGCCTCACCTGCATCGGCCATCGCAGGGACGGCGCAACCGAACGATCCGACGCTGACAACTGTGCTGAGAGCGATTCGGCGAGCGCGGTGCGAGAGAGGCATGACGGTCCTTATTGAGAATGATTTGCAGGAACGTTAGTGCCGATAATGAGAATGACTCGCATTGACAAGGATCAATTTTGGGTCGGTCTGCTTTTCATGGCGCGGTGCCGGGGCTATGCGCTTGGGGAGTTGCAAGGAGACAGCGATGAAAGCGACAATCTGGCACAACCCGGCGTGCGGAACCTCGCGCAAGACCATGGCGATATTGGCGGAAACCCCAGACGTTGAGCTGACGGTGATCGAATATCTTGTCCATCCGCCAAGTGCGGAAAAGCTGGCGCAGCTTTATCGCGATGCCGGCCTGACGCCCCAGCAAGGTTTGCGCTTGCGCGGCACCGATGCAGAAGAGCGCGGCCTGCCGGACGCGAGCGATTCGCAGGTTCTGACCGCAATGACCCAGGAACCCAGGCTGATTGAACGCCCGCTGGTTGAAACGGAGAAGGGCGTCCGGCTGTGTCGTCCCCAGGACAAGGTCCGCGAGATACTTTAGGTCCGACCGCTTTGCATCAAGTCGCTGTCCCGCGCCATGCCTCTGACGCCCAGCACTACCACGGCCAGGCATAACAGCTCGATCGCGCCGAACCCGATCCACGGCGAGTGGCCGTAGAGCCAGACTCCAACGGCGGGGGCCATGATATAGGCCGCGCCGTTGACCGAAGCGACAATGCCCGCCGACTGGCTTTGCTCTTCGCGGCTGACGGCCAGGGAAGCACCCGCGGTGAAGCCAGGGCGGAATAGCCCGAAGCCCAGCGATATTACGGCGACCGCGATGGTGATGGCGTGGATGTCATAAGCAAAAGTCAGCATGGCAGTGCCGAAAGCGGCCAGCGCGATACCTGACAGGCAGGAGGCGCGCGGTCCCAGGTGAAGGATCGGGATCAATCCCCATTGCGCCAGCAGGGTCGCCAGTGCGCCTGCGGTCATAACCAGCCCGACCGGACCCGCACCCGCCGCCGGAGTGGCACGCAGGCCCAGCCGGTCGAGCACGAGGAAACCGACCAAGCCCATGACAGCGGCCTGCGCGTGGCCGCCCAACAGTCCGGCGACCATCCACGGGCGCATGCGGCGATCAAACCAGCTGAGTTTGGGAACTTCCCCAGTGGCGTCTCCTGTCGCCCGGTCTGTGTCCTTGGGCATCGGGCGGCTGTCCGAATTGGCGCTGAACGGTGCGGCAATAACATCGCCGCGTGCGGCATAGGCGGGGGTGTCGTCGGGCAGGTACAGGCGCAGCGCAATCAATACCCCTACCGCGATCAGTGAGAACACCAGAAAGGGTCCGACCAGGCCTACGCCCGGCAGGATGAAAAAGGGCGCCAGGGTTGGGCCGATCACAGTTCCCAGCCCGAAGCTGGAGGAGATCAGTGACAGTGACTTGGTTCGCTCAGCCCTGCTCGTGCGGCTAGCGACATAGGCCTGGACCGCCGGCGGCGCGGCCGAGCCGAAGCCGCCATACAATGAGCGGCACAGCGCAAAAAGCAGGAGGGTGCCAACTGCCGATAGTACGCCATTCAGGCCAAGCCACAGCGCGAGGCCGCACAGCCCGAAGCTGAAGACGAACCCGGTCAGCCCGATCGCCATCATTGCCTTGCGGCCGCGCTTGTCGCTGCGTCTGGCCCACATCGGGGCGCAAACCATCCACAGCAGGGCGGACCATGTGTAGGCCAGGCTGATCCAGAAATCGTGAACCTTGAGCGCGGTGCCGATCGACGGCATCACCGATTGCATTGCCGTGTTGCCCGCCGCGGTAACCAGCGAAACGGTAAACAGCAAAACCAATCGGCCGGTCGGCAGCGAGGCCGTGCCATGAATGGCGGCGTCAAGCCCTGTCGGATCCGAACGGTTCATCGCTATTGCGCTAATCTCCTCGCTCAAACCTTGCAATGGGCGAACAAATTTGTGAAGGCGGCGACTTCGTCAACGACCGGATTGTCATTCCGCATGAATCCCTCCGAGCTCGCACACGAGCCGCTATCCCAGAAAGTGAAACGCCGGATCAAGCGGGCCATGGGTCCCGCCGGTGTGTTCCTGCAAGGCTTCATCGAACATCCCGTGATGGTTGGTTCGATCATCCCGTCATCACGTTTCACTATCGCCAAGATGCTGGCACCGGTGAAGTGGCACGAGTGCAAGCTGTTTGTCGAATACGGTCCCGGTGTGGGAACCTTTTGCCGGCCGGTGCTTGAGCGGTTGCCGCGCGACGGGATGCTGATCGTGATTGATACCAACCCGCTGTTTATCGACTACCTCAAGGCGACAATCAGCGATTCACGGTTCGTGCCGGTACTCGGTTCGGCCGCCGACGTCGAAGAGATCATTCGCGCTCATGGCCACACCCATGCCGATTACGTCCTGTCCGGCTTGCCATTTTCAACGCTGCCCGATGGGATCGGTCCGGCCATTGCGGCGGCCACGCACAAGGTGCTCAGGGTTGGCGGGGCATTTCTGGTCTATCAGTTCAGCGCCAAGGCGCGTGATTTCATGGCGCGCCATTTCAACCACATCGACGAAGGGTTCGAACCGCTGAACGTCCTGCCGTGCAAGCTGTTCTGGGGCTGGAAGGAATAGGCGTCTAGCCGAAGACCCCGGGAACCGTGGGATGCGTTGTGCCCGTCAGTTGACGATGGCTGGCCGCAACGGCTCCCGCCAGATAAACCGTCATGGCGGCTTGCAGTACACTGGCAACCAGTGCCCCAACGATGAGCGCGACGTGGGGACCACCCGCCGCCTGCGCTGCGAGCGTGACGACAGAAACGATCAGCTGCGTGGCGATGGCGAAGGCCAGGACCAGCAGGACATAGAACAGCAGCAGACGACCGGCGTTGCCCCGCGTCAGAACGAACGAGCGCTGCAAGGCGGTGAACGGATTGTTCTGTCCGTCATTGACGATGATCGGCGCTGCGATGCTTAGCCGCGCCCAGAGCCAGGTCGCGGCCCCGACGCCGATGGCGATGCCAAGACCGGCCAGCAGTGGCGAGCCGCTCAAGGCCAGGATCGTGCCCGGCAGCATGACCGCAGCGCTGAGCGCCATGCCGAGCAGGATCTGCGCGGCGATCCCCGCCGGTGCGGCTGCGAACCCGCGCTTGATCGCTTCGCCCGCAGTCGGGCGGCTGGAATGACCGAACATCGCCAGCAAGGCCATTGTGCCGACGACGTTAATCAGTCCGACCACCAGGTATGCCCACCAGTTTTCCTCGAAATAGGTGGTGATGCCCGCCATCAACGCATCGAAATCCGCCCCGTCGCGCGGCTCCGGCATCGGCCGCAGAACAGCAAGAGCGAAGGCGGGAAGGACGATGAATACCCCGGCCAGCGCCGCGATCACATCGCGTCCGGCAGAGATGGCGGCGCTGGTTTCCTGCCAGGCGCGGTTGCTGTCAAAACGGGCGAGCGGTGCGGGTGCGTTCATGCCCCCTTGATAACCACAGCATTTGTCGCCACGCAATGCGGCATATGGCCAATCCGCTTCCTCCGTCGATTGAACTGCGCCGCAGCCCGGCTTCGGTACCTTATCGCGAGGCGCTGGAGGAGATGACGCAGCGCAACGCCGCGATTGCCGCAGGGACCGCCCGGGAATTGTTGTGGTTGCTGGAACACCCGCCGGTTTACACGGCGGGAACCAGTGCTGCGCGGGATGAACTGCTGGATCCGCGGTTTGACGTGGTCGAGGCGGGACGTGGTGGCCGTTTTACTTATCACGGCCCCGGCCAGCGGGTCGGCTATGTCCTGCTCGATCTCAAGCGGCGCGCGCGCGACGTGCGCGGCTTCGTGCACGGGATCGAAGGCTGGGTGATCGACACCTTGAGCGATTTCGGGGTGGAGGCATGGCGCGCGCCGGGCCGGATTGGCATCTGGACCAGCGATACCGACGGCCGCGAAGCCAAAATCGGCGCGATCGGCGTTCGCGTTCGCCGCTGGGTGACGATGCACGGGTTCTCGGTCAATCTTGCACCCGACCTGTCGCATTTCGGCGGGATCGTGCCGTGCGGCATAGACGAATTCGGCGTCACCAGTCTTGAAAAGCTCGGCCTGGCGGTTGATTACGCAGCCTGGGATAAGGCACTGCTGGCCCGCGCCGGGCAATTTCTGGCTGCGCTGGAGCAACCTTGCGGAACGGAGCGCGCGCAATGCGAAACTGGATCGGCCTGACCTTACTGCCGCTACCCTTGCTGCTGGCCGGATGCGGCGATGACGGCGGGGACAAGGCCAAAAGCGCGGGCACTGCAGTCGGCGAGATTTTGCCGGGCTCAGCCAGCGACGCGATGATCCCGGTCGATCAGGTCAAGTCGCAGAGTCCGCTGGCGCCGAAAGTTGACGAAGGCGGCAAGGCCGATGCCAGTCCGGCGGAAAAGAGCAAACCGACCCCGCAGCGGTCCGAACCTGCAGAGCCACCGGCCGCTGATGAACCAGCCGATGCTGCCGAGGGGGAATAGCCGAAGCTATTCCTCGATACCCAGCAGGCGCTGCGCCAGTTTAAGATGCGGGCGGTCAATCATCCGCCGGTCGATCTGTAAAGTTCCCGCATCAGGGGCGGCCTGAAACGCCGATACGATCGCCCGCGCTTCGGCCAGTTCTTCTTCGCTGGGGGTGAAGGCGGCGTTGATGATTGGAACCTGCGCGGGGTGGATCGCCAGCATGCCAGCAAAGCCGTCTGCCCGCGCGGCCTCAGCGGACTTTCGGAGGCCGGCTTCATCGGCAAAATCAGCGTGCAGGGTATCGATCGCAAAGACCCCTTTGGCATGTGCGGTCAGCAAGGTCTGCGTCCGCGCAAACCGGAAGGCATCGGTCCAGTTCCCGTCCGGATTGCGTTTGCGGGTCGCACCGATCGCCGCGGAAAGGTCTTCCGCCCCCCAGGTCAGTCCTGCGAGGCGGGGCAACGAAGCGCCGAGATAGGACGGAATGGTGATTGCAGCACTGGCGGTTTCACTCACCAACGGCAGGATTCGGGTCGTTCCCACGACAATGCCGTTGCGACCTTCCAACTCATAGAGCTCAGCGGCCAGTTCCTGCACCGATTCGGGACCCATGCTCTTGGGCAGCATGATTCCGTCGGGCGCACCAGGCAGCACAGCCAGGAGATCGTCCCGCCACATCCGACTGTCCAGCGCGTTGATCCGGACCCACCGGCCGAGCCGTTTGCCACCAGTGACTTGCTCACGGTGCGCCGCCAGCCAGGCACCAGTCAATTCGCGGGCGCGCGCCTTGTTTGAGAATGCGACCGAATCTTCAAGGTCAAGGATGACGATATCGGCGCCGGTGGCGGCAGCCTTCGCCAGCTTCTTCTCGCTGTCGCCGGGGACGAACAACCAGGAACGTACAGCCATTCTCGGAACCCTCTCCGTTTGCTTCTTCTTCAGGCTTCCGCCCGCTCCAGCGCCGGATAATCAATGTAGCCTTCCGGTCCGGGAAGATACCAGGATTTCGGCACGTTCAGATTGGGCGCCCACTCCGCCCCCAGCCTGATCCGGGTCGCCAGATCGGGGTTGGAGATATAGGGTCGGCCAAAGCTCACCGCATCGCAACGGCCACCTGCAACGTCGGTTGCGGCCTGCTGGGCGGTGTAATCGGAATTGAGCACCAATGGGCCGGAATAGAGGCTGCGGATAAGGGCATCCTGCTGCGGAACATCAGTGCGCCCGAAAGTGCCATCTGGCCCAGGCTGGCGCAGTTCCACAAAGCCCAGTTTCAGTTCTTCGCATACCCGCGCCGCTGCGCCAAACACGCTGGCCGGATCGGGATCGTCACAGCCCTGGGTTTCTCCGTTGGGTGAAAGCCGGATTGAAACGCGATCGGCGCCCCACACCCCGATCAGCGCTTCCAGTACCTCGCGCATGAAGCGGGTGCGGTTTTCAGGGCTACCACCGTACTCGTCGGTTCTGAGGTTGCTGGATGCACGCAGGAACTGGTCAACCAGATAGCCATTGGCGCCATGCAACTGGACCCCGTCAAACCCGGCATCCTTGGCGATCTGTGCCGCGTGGGCATAATCGCCAACGATCCTGGCGATATCGGCCTTGCTGGCCTCTCGTGCCTGTTCGTGGGGCTTTCGCCCGGTTGGAGTGTGGGCATGATCGGGAGCGGTTGTGGCGCTGGCTGAAACGCTCGGCTCTCCGTTCAGAAAGTCCGGGTGGACCAGCCGTCCCATATGCCACAGCTGCATCACGATCCGGCCACCGGCCTTGTGGACAGCGTCAGTCGTCAGCTTCCAGCCGTCGCGCTGGGCATCGTTCCATGCCCCTGGCGCAGCCGGCCAGCCTGAACCTTCCACCGTGATCCCGGTTGCCTCGGAAATGATCAGACCGGCGTCGCTCCGTTGGCGATAGTATTCCGCGATCATGCCATTGGGGGTCATGCCCGGGTCCGACCTGCCGCGCGTCAACGGCGCCATCAGAATGCGGCTCTTGGCGGGTATCGCGCCGAGCTGGATCGGCTGGAACAGGGCGTCGTGCAAATGACTCTCCATCGATTTCGTTTTGCAATTTAATCAGGCTCGCTAAGGCATGCCCATGGCGAACGCAACCGGGCAGAGGGATTGGAACGGCTGGCATTTCGCCGCTCTGCTGGGCGGCAATGCGGCGCTTGCCCTTGGACCGCTATGGGTTCGGTTGGCTGATACGGGGCCGGTTTCCGCCGGTTTCTGGCGGCTGTTGCTGGCAATTCCGGTGTTCATTCTGCTGGTTCGCTGGACCGGCGAACGATTGACGGGCCATTCACGCGGCGCGATTCTGATGATCATGGCGGCCGGCCTGTTTTTCTCGCTCGATCTTGCCAGTTGGCATCTTGGGATTGAGCGAACCCGGCTGGGCAATGCTACCCTGTTCGGAAATTCCGGATCGATCCTGCTGGTCGCCTTCGGGCTGATCGCGCTCAAACGCTGGCCAAGGATCATGGAATGGGCCGCGTTTGCCGCTGCGATTATCGGATCGGCGATCCTGCTCGGTCGCAGCCTGGAATTCGGGCACGACACGCTGGTCGGCGATCTGCTGTGCCTGCTCGCCGGGTTCCTCTATACCTTCTACATTCTGCTGGCCCAGCGGCAGCGGGCCGATTTCGGCGGGTGGACGGTGCTGGTCTATGCCAGCGCGGCGGGTTTGCCGGTGCTACTGGGCCTGGCGCTCTATCTGGGCGAGCCGTTATGGCCGACAGACTGGCGTCCGATCGTTGCGCTGTCGTTGACCAGCCAGGTGATCGGCCAAGGGCTGCTGGTTTATGCCTTGCGCCATTTCAGCGCGTTTATCGTCGGGCTGGCGCTGATGACACAGCCCGCGCTGGCCGTGGCGGTCGGTTGGGCGGTGTTCGGCGAGGTGCTGAATCCGCTCGATTTCCTGGGTATGGCGCTGGTCGGGGCAGGGCTGGTGCTTGCCCGCTCGACGCAAGGCTGAAGCCGCGCTAGCCTGCCCCTGATCCGTTCAGGGAGAGAATATATGAAGCTGCCTGCCGCATTTGCCGCCCTGCCGTTGGCTGCCCTGGCACTCGCCACGATACCTGCGGATGCCGCCAAGCGTCCGGCGGCGGCGTTGCCCGCCCCGCAGACCGACGCGGCCTTCAAGCGGGTTGGCGAGGAGTTCATTGCCGCGGCAATGCGCCATTCCCCGGTTGAGGCGACTGCGCTGGGTGTGCACAGCTATGACGGCCTGTTGCCGGATGTCACCGCGGCCGGGCGGGCGAGCCGTTCGGCCAGCTGGGCAGCGCTGCTCGGCGCGCTAGCGGGCATCAATCCGGCGCTGCTGACGCGCGACGATCAGGTCGACTACGCGATCCTCAAGAACGAGCTGGAGTACCGCTTGTTTGCCCAGGACACGTTGCAGGAATGGGCGTGGAACCCGCTGTATTATAACGAGATTGCCGGTGGATCGCTGTATACGCTGGCAGCGAGGGATTTCGCGCCGTGGGATGTCAGGCTGCGGGCGGCGACGGCGCGGATGGAGGCGATCCCGGCGCTGCTCGCCGAAAGCCGCCGGCAACTCGTTCCAGCGCAGGTGCCACTGGTCTACGCCCAGACCCTATCGCGCCAGAACGGCGGGATTGTTGAAATAGCGGAGACCATGCTGGCACCCCAGTCAGGCCATCTGACTGCGGCGGAAAAGGTCCGTTTCGATGCTGCGCTGGCGGCATTGAAGATGGCGGCAGACGAACATCAGAAGTGGATAGATGGGGTCCTGATCCCGCAAGCAAAGGGCGAGTTCCGGCTGGGTGCGGCGAAATATGATGCCAAGATGAAATTCGCGCTGATGAGCGATCTGACGCGGCCGGCACTCAAGGCGCGGGCGCTGAAGGAAAAGGCCGCGATCCGTGCGGAGATGTACCGGCTCGCCAGCGACCTGCTGACCGGACTGCTCCCTGTGAAACCGACCGCCGCGCAGCAGCAGCTCGCGATCGAGAAGGCGCTGGCGATGTCCTATGCCAAGAAGCCGGCGCGGAACCGGCTGGAGGAGCGGGCGCGCGAGACCCTGGCCGAGGCGACTGACTTCGTTCGTGCCAAAGGTTTTATCCGCATGCCCGATGGCCCGGTGCGGATCATCACCATGCCCAAGTTCCAGCAGGGCTTTTCGGTCGCGTACAACGATCCGCCAGGGCCGTTCGAGAAGGGCGAGCAGAACTTCTATGCGGTCAGCCCGATCCCGGATGAGTGGAGCGACGAGCAGGCCTACAGCTTCCTCACCGAATACAACGACTACATGATTCATGACCTGTCGATTCATGAGGCGATGCCGGGGCACTATCTTCAGCTCGATCATTCCAACCGTACCGACAACCCGCTGCGCGCGATGCTGTGGTCGGGGCCGTTCGTCGAAGGCTGGGCGGTCTATGCCGAAGGCGTCATGAAGGATGAGGGGTACCTGAACCACGACCCGCT
>JAFLDC010000002.1:0-1293 GCA_017302775.1 Sphingomonadales bacterium | reverse complement strand
GACCGTGCTCAAGATGCGGCTGCGCTCGGTAACAAACACGCTGCTCGATATCGGCATCCACACCGAAGGGATGACCCGCGAACAGGCGATGGAGCTGATGCAGAAGGGCGCCTTCCAGGCCGAGCGCGAGGCTGCGGGCAAATGGGTCCGGGCCCAGCTCTCGTCGGTGCAGCTGCTCAGCTACTACGCCGGCTATGAGGAGCACCGCATGTTGCGGGCCGAGGCGGAGAAACGGTGGGGCAAGGCCTTCACCCTGCGCCGCTATCACGATACGGTGCTGAGCTATGGATCGCCCCCGGTGAAATATGCCCGCGCGCTGATGTTCGGGCTGCCGGTGCGGTGATTTCTGTCACCCCAACGTCATTGCGAGGGGTGCAGCCCCGCGGCCGTCCAGAGGGCGGTACAAACCGCAGCTGGACTCGCAATGACGGGAGTGGGGTAGGTCTGCTGGCGCGCTGTCACCGCGCGCCCAGATCGCCCTTGCCGATGGTTCCGCCAGCCATTTCCAGCATCCGGTCCAGGCTCTTCTTTGCCTGCAACCGCAGCCCTTCCTCGATCTGGATCTGCGGCTTGAGATCGCGCAGCGCGAGGTAGAGTTTTTCCAGCGTGTTAAGCGCCATGTAGGGGCAGATGTTACACGCGCACTGGCCGTCGGCACCGGGGGCGCCGATAAAGGTCTTTTCGGGGATCGCCAGTTGCATCTGGTGGATGATGTGCGGCTCGGTCGCCACGATCAGCGTGTCGCCTTCAAAGCTCTTGGCATAGTTCAGGATGCCGCTGGTGCTGCCGACGTAATCGGCGTGATCGATGATGTGCGGCGGGCATTCCGGGTGCGCCGCCACCGGCGCGCCGGGGTGCTGGGCCTTGAGCTTGAGCAGCTCTGTTTCCGAAAATGCTTCGTGCACGATGCACACGCCCGGCCACAGCAGCATCTCGCGGTTGAACTTGCGGCTGAGGTAACCGCCCAGATGCCGGTCGGGCCCGAAAATGATCTTCTGTTCGGGCGGGATCTGCGCCAGGATCGTCTCGGCGCTGGAACTGGTGACGATGATGTCGCTGAGCGCTTTCACCTCGGTTGAGCAGTTGATGTAGGTCAGCGCGATGTGATCGGGATTGGCGGCGCGGAACTGGGCGAACTTTTCGGGCGGACACGAATCTTCCAGGCTGCAGCCGGCATCCAGATCGGGCAGGATCACCGTTTTTTGCGGCGCCAGGATCTTGGCGGTTTCTGCCATGAACTTCACACCGCAAAACGCGATAACCTCGGCGTCGGTGGCGGCGGCCTTTTTCGAC
>JAFLDC010000199.1 GCA_017302775.1 Sphingomonadales bacterium | reverse complement strand
TCGAATCCCACTCTCTCCGCCAAGTAGTCAAAAAAGCCCCCGAAATATGGGGCTTTTTTGTGCGCCATTGTTTTCCGATGTCGCGCTAATCCGCATTGCGAAACCCGCTCGATTGGCAATCCATCGATGCCGCGTGCAGTTTCCTGCAGCGGATAGACTTGAAGAACTCACCCAGTCAGATGTTTGGTGTCTCAGGTATTGAGACGCACGTGTGGCAGGTTCGTCTTGGGCTGGCTCTTTCAACCGTTGGATGGCAAACCGCGAAGATCACTATTATGTGTTCTCGATCCATGTCAACAGTGACCGCTGGCGAATCCGAAAGCATCAGATTTCGGCGGTGGAGGTGGGCGAAGTCTGCATGTTTGCGGATTGATCTCGTTGAATTGTCAACGAAGGCAACATGAGATGTGAAGGCAGATTTCATGTTGCTGGCTCTGTGAGTCTGGAGGACGTATGACTAGCGAAGATCGTACGCGAGCTTTTGTCGCGCATGTTCGCCAAAATCACGAGTGCCAGTATCTGGCCGCGCATCTGCATGGTGTTGCCAAGTTAGCCGCTGAATTTGCCGCTAAATTTGGTTTGGCTTCGCACGGCGAGCTTATTGGACTACTGCACGATCTGGGAAAATACAGCGCTGTTTTTCAAGCCTATATTCAGTCAGCGACAAATCTGCTGAAGCAGGATGAGGACGAAGAGTTCGTTGATGCAGCGGGTCTGAAAGGGAAGATCGATCACTCGACCAGCGGCGCACAGTTCATCTGGCAACACTTGGCAGGAAAAGATGTGCTAGCGCAAGTGACAGGGGAAATCCTCGCTTTGTGTGTGGCCTCGCATCACTCCGGGTTGATCGATTGTCTGGCGTCCTCTCCGGGGCAACCCACTGAAGACGGCCTTGCCAGGCGCATGAACAAGGCAGATTCGAAAACGAATCTGCAGGAAGTGCTGGCCAAAGCCGACCCGACCATACTGGCCAACGCGCGGCGGCTGCTGGCGCAACCTCAACTTGGCTCGGCTGTTCAGGGCTGGCTTTCGAAACTGCTAGACACCGCGCCAACAGCCACTCACCCAGACAAGGCGAACAGCCCGGCCATTCAGCAACAGATTGGCTTGCTCGTGCGTGCGCTGTTCAGTTGCCTGATCGATGCTGACAGAATCGATACGGCTGATTTCGAACACCCTGGTCGTGCCCGCAAACGACTGCGCGGAAACTACACGCCGTGGGAAACACTGATCGAGCGGCTCGAAGTGCATCTGGCAAATTTCACTCCGACCCAGCCCATCGACGCCTTGCGGCAAGACATCTCCCGGCATTGCCTTGATGCCGCTGCACGCAAGACTGGCATCTACACACTGACCGTGCCGACCGGTGGCGGCAAGACGCTGGCGAGCCTGCGTTTTGCGCTTCACCACGCACAGGTACACGCCCTCGACCGCGTGATTTACGTCATCCCGTTCACGTCCATCATCGACCAGAATGCCGAAGTCGTCCGCAAGATTCTCGAACCAGAAGGCGTCGAAGCAGGTAGCGTAGTTCTGGAACACCACTCCAACCTCACGCCCGAAGATCAGACCTGGCGAAGCAAAATCCTCTCCGAAAACTGGGACGCGCCGGTCGTCTACACCACCATGGTTCAACTGCTGGAAACGCTGTTCGGCGCGGGCACGCGAGGCGCACGGCGAATGCACCAGCTTGCCAACGCCGTACTGGTCTTTGACGAAATCCAGAGCCTGCCGGTGCGCTGCGTACACCTCTTCAACAATGCGATGAATTTTCTGGCCGATCATTGCCGCAGCACGGTCGTGCTTTGCACGGCCACTCAGCCGCTGCTTGATCGGGTCGATCCGGCGAAGGGCGCGATCCGCATACCGCCCGGTAACGAAATCATCCGCGACGTGCGGCAGTTGTTCGATGACCTGAAGCGTGTCGATGTCATGAACCTGCGCAAGCCGGGCGGCTGGTCGCAGGAAGATATTGCTGCGCACGCACAGGAACAGGTCGAGGCCGTTGGCAGCTGCCTTGTGATCGTGAACACGAAAAAGGCGGCACACGCGCTCTATCGCCTGTGCCGCAACCACCCCACCACCGCCGTTTTTCATCTCAGCACCAGCATGTGCCCCGTACACCGCAAGGCGAGGCTCGATGCCATCCGTAGTCGTCTGGAGGCAAACCCGCCGTTGCCGACGTTGTGCTTCAGCACGCAGTTGATCGAAGCCGGGGTCGATGTCGATTTTGCGTCCGTCATCCGCTATGCCGCCGGGCTTGATTCCATCGCGCAGGCGGCAGGGCGCTGCAATCGAAATGGTCGGCTCGACTGCGGCAAGGTGTACATCGTCAATCCGTGCGACGAGGACGAGAATCTGAGCAAGCTGCCCGACATTCTGATCGGGCGCGAGAAGGCCAACCGTGTGCTCGACGACTACGACGCCGACCCGGAAAAATTCGGTTCAAACCGCATCGGCCCGGAGGCGATGGCTTGGTACTACAAAAACTATTTCTTCGACCGCGCCAAAGAAATGGGCTACCCCGTATCCGCCGCTACGCTCGGGCGCGACGACACCCTGCTCAACCTGCTCTCAGACAACACGTTTGCTGTCAGTGACTACGCGCGCACCAGAAGGCAAGCCCCGCCGCGCTTCCTGCGGCAATCCTTCATGAGCGCCGCGCGTGCTTTCAAAGCCATCGACGCCCCGACGCGCGGCGTGATCGTGCCGCACGGAGAAGTCGGCAAAACGCTGATCGCCGAGTTGTGCGCGGCCTATATGCCCGACAAAGAATTTGAGCTGTTGCGTCGCGCCCAGCAGTACAGCGTCAACGTCTTGCCTCCCCAACTGGATGCTTTGACCCGCGCCAATGCCGTACGCGAAATCCAGGATGGAACCGGCATTCTCTATCTGGTCGATCCTCGCTATTACAGCGAAGAATTCGGCCTCTCCGACACCCCCGAAGGCTTGATGGAGGTTCTCTGTGTCTCACCGTAACAGCATCGAATTCAAGGTCAGCGCGCGTCATGCACTCTTCACCGATCCACTCACCCGTATCGGCGGCGAGAAATGCTCGTACCACTTGCCGACGTACGAAGCGCTTAAAGGCATCGCCAAGTCGATCTACTGGAAGCCAACCTTCGTCTGGCTCATCGACGAGGTGCGGGTGATGATGCCGATCCGCACGCAGACCAAGGGCACGAAGCCGCTCGACTATGGCGGCGGCAACACGCTCGCCATCTACACCTTCCTCGCGGATGTCGAATATCAGGTTCGCGCGCATTTCGAGTGGAACAAACATCAGCCCGGACTGGCGGACGACCGTATCGACGGCAAGCACTTCGCCATCGCCCGGCGCATGCTGGAATTGGGCGGGCGGCAGGATATTTTTCTCGGCACGAGGGATTGCCAAGGCTATGTCGAACCCTGCGAATTCGGGTCTGGCATCGGGCATTACGACGGCATCGACCGCATTGACTTCGGCCTCACTTTTCACGGATTCGACTACCCGGATGAAACCGGTGATTCCTTGCTGACCGCACGCTTCTGGCGTCCCGTCATGGAATTCGGCCAAGTGCGCTTCCCTAGACCGGAAGCCTGCGACATCCGCAAACCCATCCGCCCGATGACCGCGAAGCGCTTCGGCAAGGGCACATTGCGCAGCGTCGAGCTCGACGCCACCGAGCTGGGGGTGTGAGATGAGCTGGATACAGAAGCTCTATGAGACATACGAGCAAACCGCCCAGCTGCATACCGAGGAGAAAGCACGGCCATGGCCCGTGGCACATTTTTCAAAGCGCGCACACGTTGAGATCGTCATAGACGAATCTGGAACATTGCGTCGGATCCAAAAGCTGAATGCTACAGAATCAGCAACCCTTATCCCCGTCACCGAAGCATCGCTTGGAAGGGCTGGAAGCAAAATCGCCCCGCACCCTCTGTGCGAAGAAACCAGTTATTGCGCCATCGACTTCCCCGACGGGAACAAGAAAAAGCAAGCGGCTTACTTATCGAACTTGGAGAAGTGGTGTCAGTCCGATCAAGCGCATTCCAAGGCCAAGGCAGTTCTCGTTTATTTGAAACGCGCGACACTATGGGCTGATTTACTTGGGGAAAAAATAATCCCCCTGGTTGTCGAAGGCGCGCGTGGCAAGGAAAAAATCAGTGACGAGAAAATTTTCGTTCGCTGGCGTATTGAAGCCTCGGACAATCTTGTATCGGCGACATGGGAAGACGCCGCATTGATCGAGTCATGGGCGAAGTACGACAAGATTAACAACCCCAAGAACGGGATGTGCATGGTTTTGGGTGAGGATGCCCGGATAGGCAATAACCACCCGAAGTTCATCCGCCATGCAGGCGACGGCGCCAAACTCATCAGCGCTAATGACAGTTCCGGCTTCACGTTCCGTGGCCGTTTTACCGACGACACCGGCCAGCAGGCTTGTGGCGTCAGTTACGAAGTCACACAAAAAGCGCATAACGCGCTGCGCTGGTTGATTCAAAGGCAAGGTCACAGGTACGGTGATCCAAAGCAGCCGCAAGTTGTCGTCAGTTGGGCTGTGGGCGGAATGCCGATTCCCGATCCTCTGCGCGACTCGCTCTTTCTGCTGGCTGGCGTTGAGGGTGGCGAACAACCAGCAGTTATACCTGACACCGACATAGGGCAAGCCTTCGCACAACGTCTGAATCTGGCGCTGAAGGGCTACCGCGCGAATCTCGGCCCGACCGATGACATCGTCGTGATGGGGCTGGATTCCGCCACTCCCGGACGCATGGCGATCACGTATTACCGCGAGCTGACCGGTTCAGCGTTTCTGACGCGCATCGAACGCTGGCACTCCGATTTCGCTTGGCATCAGAACTTCGGCAAGGACAAGCATTTCATCGGCGCGCCTGCGCCGCACGACATCGCCGAGGCCGCGTATGGGCGTCGTCTCGACGACAAGCTCAAGAAAGCCACGATCGAGCGCTTGCTGCCGTGCATCGTCGATGGTCAGGCGCTACCGCGTGACCTTCTTGAATCGACCATCCGTCGTGCCTGCAATCGGGTCGGGCTGGAACGCTGGGAGTGGGAAAAATTTCTGGGTATCGCCTGCGGTCTGTACCGGGGCGCTTTCAAAAACGAGGGGTACGAGATGGCACTGGAAACCGACCGGCGCAGCCGGGATTATCTGTATGGGCGTCTGCTGGCGGTCGCTGAGCATATTGAGAGCCGCGCCTTGTACGTGGCTGGCGAGAAACGCGACACCATGGCCTCCAAGTTGATGCAGCGATTCGCCGACCGACCTGCTAGCACTTGGCGAATTGTCGAGCCTGCACTCAAACCCTACATCTCCAGACTACGTGCAAAGCGTGCTGGATTCATGTTCGAGATGGACAAGCTGCTGGATGAAATCATCCCCGGTTTCATCGGCGATGATTTTCTCGATGACAGCAAGCTCTCTGGCGAATTCCTGCTCGGCTACCACTGCCAAAGGCAGGCACTGAGTCCGCCCAAGCCCGATGCCGCTGCGACCGCGGATGAAGCTACTCCAACCGACTGATTTCACGAGGACACAGCCATGAACACCCTGCAAAACAAAATCGACTTTGCCGTGATCTTCCGCGTTACCAACGCCAATCCGAACGGCGCCCCATTGAACGGCAACCGCCCGCGC
>JAFLDC010000198.1 GCA_017302775.1 Sphingomonadales bacterium | reverse complement strand
GCCCGTCGGGGTGGGGGCGATGTGCGCGCTGCTGGGCGCTGATATCGACAAGGCCCAGCAACTCGCCCAGGCGGCCGCCGAGGGCGAAGTTTGTACCGTCGCCAATGACAACGATCCCGGGCAAGTTGTGCTGTCCGGCCATAAGGGCGCGATTGAACGCGCGGTGGCCATGGTCAAGGACTTCGAAATCAAACGCGGCGTTTTGCTGCCGGTTTCGGCGCCGTTCCATTGTCCGCTGATGCAGCCTGCTGCGGATGCGCTGGCCGATGCCCTTGCTGCGACTCCGCCGGGGGCACTGTCCGTGCCGCTGTATGCCAATGTTACCGCAGCGCTCGCAAGCGAACCGGCTGAAATCCAGCGCTTGCTGGTGGAGCAGGTGTGCGGCCGGGTGCGCTGGCGCGAAAGCGTGATCGCGATGAAGGATGCCGGAGTGGACAGTTTCGTCGAATTGGGCGGAAAAGTCCTTGGCCCGATGATCGGCCGCAGCGTAACCGATGTCGGCGTTTCGAGCGTCGTGTCGATGGCGGACATCGAGGCTTTGGCCAAGGGGATTTGAGAATGGAACACCGCATGTTCGACCTTTCGGGAATGACCGCCCTTGTTACCGGCGCCGCCGGGGGGATCGGTTCGGCCATCAGTCATGCCCTGGCGCGGCAAGGCGCGCGGCTGGCGCTGTCGGGGACCAATCCGGGCAAGCTCCGCGCCTTTCGCGAAGAGCTGAACGACACCTATGGTCACGACCATGTCGAGATCACGTGCGATCTCTCCAATTCCGAGCAGGTCGAGCATCTGGTGCCCGCCACGGTCGATACGCTGGGCAAGATCGATATTCTGGTCAACAATGCCGGGATCACGCGGGACAACCTGGCGATGCGGATGAAAGACGACGAATGGGACGGGGTGATCCGGGTCAATCTGGAAGCCGCCTTCCGCCTGATGCGCGCCGCCTGCAAGCCGATGATGAAGGCCCGTCACGGGCGGATCATCACCATTACCTCGGTAGTTGGGACAACCGGCAACCCGGGCCAGGTCAACTATGCCGCCGCCAAGGCCGGGCTGGTCGGCATGTCGAAATCGCTCGGTCAGGAAGTCGCCAGCCGTGGGATCACGGTCAACTGCGTTGCGCCCGGGTTCATCCGCACCGCGATGACGGATGTGCTGCCTGATGCCCAGAAGGACGCGCTCAATGCCCGGATCCCGATGGGCCGGATGGGCGAGGGCGAGGATATCGGCGCCGCAGTTGCCTATCTGGCCAGCCGCGAGGCCGGTTACATCACCGGGCAGACGCTGCACGTCAACGGTGGCATGGCGATGATCTCCTGATTGTATCGGCCTGGACAGGGCAAACCCCGGATTTATCCCCAAGTTAGGCGGCGAATCCCCGCTTCGCGCTTGCCGACGGGGCCCTGTCAGGTAAGGAATATCGACCGCAAACCAAGGCGCGCGTGGGGATTCCCGTTTGCGCGCCCCAGGGGGATACGATCGTACCATGAAGGCCACCATCGAACGCGCGACGCTTCTCAAGTGCCTGTCGCACGTCCAGTCCGTTGTCGAGCGGCGCAATACCATTCCGATCCTGTCGAACGTGCTGATCGAAGCGGCCGGTGACGGTACGCTGAAAGTCATGGCAACCGACCTTGATCTGCAGGTGGTGGAAAGCATGGGCGCGGTATCGGTCGAGATACCCGGCGCGATCACCGTTTCGGCGCACCTGCTGTTCGATATTGCGCGCAAACTGCCCGATGGCAGCCAGGTGTCGCTCGAAGCCGCCGATAACCGCATGACGGTGAAGGCCGGACGCAGCCGGTTCAGCCTGCCGACCCTGCCGCGGGACGATTTCCCCGTGATCGTCGAAGGCGATCTGCCGACCAGTTTTGAACTGCCCGCTGCCACCCTCGCGCAGCTGATCGATCGCACCCGCTTTGCGATCAGCACCGAAGAAACGCGTTATTACCTCAACGGCATCTTCATTCACGTTACCGATGAGGAACTGCGCGCTGCCGCCACCGATGGTCACCGCCTGGCGCGGTTCACCATTGCCCGGCCCGATGGCGCAGAAGGCATGCCGGATGTCATCGTGCCGCGCAAATGCGTGGCAGAACTGCGCAAGCTGCTGGACGAAGCGCTGGATGCCAAGGTGCTGATTGATCTGTCGGCCAGCAAGATCCGCTTCACCCTGGGCGGGGAAAGCGGCGTGGTGCTGACCAGCAAGCTGATCGACGGCACGTTCCCCGATTACAGCCGCGTGATCCCGACCGGGAATGACAAGCTGCTCAAGCTCGATCCCAAGAGCTTCTGGCAGGGGGTTGACCGTGTGGCGACGATCGCCACCGAAAAAACCCGCGCGGTCAAAATGGCGCTCGACAATGACAAGGTCACGCTATCGGTTACTTCGCCCGACAATGGCACCGCATCGGAAGAAGTGCCCGCCGCCTATACCTCTGCCGGGTTCGAAATCGGTTTCAACGCCACGTACCTCAAAGACATTCTGGCACAGATAGAAGGCGATTCGGTGGAATTGCATCTGGCTGATGCCGGGGCGCCCACGCTGATCCGGCAGGACGAGAAGAGCCCCGCGCTTTACGTGCTGATGCCGATGCGCGTTTAAGCGGTTGGCCGTGTGACGGGCGGGGAACCCCCCATCATCAAGGGGCGCAGCTGCGGATCTTGTACGCTGTGCTGCAAGGTTCTGAAGGTTCCCGAAACTGACAGCGGCAAGGGGGAATGGTGCCGCCACTGCGCCGTGGGGCAGGGCTGTACGATCTATGCCGAGCGGCCGGAACGCTGCCGTGAATTCCTGTGCGGCTATCTGCTGTGGGATGCCGTGCCCGATCACTGGCACCCGGCCAAGTCGCGGATCGTGGTGGTCAGCGAATTGGGTTTTCGGATCAACTTCACGGTCGATCCCGGCGCGCCGGGACGCTGGCGCGAACAGCCATGGTACAACGATATCAAGGCATTGGCGGTGCTGGCGTTTCAGGAGAACCGCCAGGTTCTGGTCACCGTGGGCAACAAGGTGACCGCGCTGGTGCCGGCCCGCGAGGTTGAACTGGGCGTGGTAGGCGAAGACGAAGTGGTCGTCACCGGCCGCCGCCCCGATGGTATCTGGGGCGCGGCGAAGGTGCACAAGAATGACCCAAGAATGGCGGACGGCGGTACCACCGTGCCGCTGGGATGAGGAGTAACGGACCATGAGCCGCACAGTCCAGGTAAAGCGCGACGCGCTTACCCAAACCCGTATAGTCGATGCTGCGCTGCCCACACTGGGTGAGGACGAGGTGCGGCTGAGGGTCGAAAGCTTCTCTGTTACCGCCAACAACGTGACCTATGCGGTGGCGGGTGATGCCTTTGGCTATTGGAATTTCTTCCCCGGGGAAGGCGACTGGGGTGTGGTGCCGATGTGGGGCCATGCCGTAGTCGTGGAATCGCGCAGCGGCGAGATCGCAGTGGGTGAGCGGGTCTATGGCTACCTGCCGATGGCCGAGCATCTGGACGTGCTGCCGGGGCAGATCTCGGCTGGCGGTTTTACCGACATGGCAGCGCATCGCCAGCCGATGAGCCCGATCTATAACCAGTACAGCCGCCTGACCGCCGATCCCGAACACGATCCGGCCAGAGAGGCAGAGCGGATGATCTTTGGCCCCTTGTTCAAGACCGGATTCCTGATCGAATCGATGTTCCGCCGGGAAAGCTGGTTCGGGGCGGAGGCCGTGGTGATTACCTCGGCCTCGTCCAAGACCGCGCTGGCGCTGGCCAGCGTGGCGCGGGACCGTTCCCCGCACATTCGCCGGATCGGGCTGACCTCGGCGGGTAACGCCGCGTTCGTGCGCGGCAGCGGCTTTTATGACGAAGTGCTGGCTTACGATCAAATCACCGATCTTCCGCAACTGCCTTCCGTATCGGTCGATTTCGCCGGCAACGCCCGCAACCTCCATGCCATCCACACCGCACTGGGCGATCACCTCAAATATTCCTGCACCGTCGGCGCGACGCATGTCGGCGCCGGATTCGGGCAGGACAACGGACCGATCCCGGGTCCGGTCCCGACCCTGTTTTTCGCGCCCGATCACGCCGTGGCGGCGATCAAGGAGCAGGGACCAAAGGCGTTTGGTGAGGCCGTCGCGGCAAGCTGGCAGCGCTTTATCGGTGAAGCGGGCGATGCCGTGCGGGTTGATGAGCGCAAGGGGCTGGTGGCTGCTCAGGAAGCATTTGCCGCTATTCTGGGTGGGCAGGGCGATCCGGCGAGCGGGATCGTGATCCGGCCCTGATCACTCGGCCCGCGCGGCATCGACCCGGCGGTGATAGAGCGGCCAGAGCAATTGTTCGCGCAGGCCCGTGGGACGGGTTGTGTAGCCGGTCGGCGGAAAGCCATCAGGCCGGTGGTAATCCCCGAACAGCACATCCCAGATCGGCAGGATCGCGGCAAAGTTGCTGTCATAGTGTTCGGGCAGTGCGGAATGGTGGCGGCGGTGATAGGCCGGGGTGTTGATCACCCATGACCAGCGGCCAAGATTGATCGGCAGCTGGGAATGCGTCACGAAATTCCACAGCCCGATCGCCCCATAAACCGCCAGCGCGGTCGGCGTGGGTGAAATGATCAAGGCCGCGGCGGACAGCACGGTGATCGATTTGAACAGCGGATCGGCCCAGAAATGACGATTGGTGGTCAGCACCGACATGTTGGGATCGGAATGGTGGAGCGAGTGCATCGCCCACAGCACCGGGATGCGGTGTTGCATCCGGTGGAACAGATATTCGGCCAGGTCATAGACCAGCACATAGATCAGCACCGCAGCCCAAATCGGAAGTTCCGCACCGTCAATCAACGCGGGACCAGACCATGCCTGCACCGCGCCATAGACCGTAAAGGCCCCCACGATCCGCAGCAGCCATGATTGCAGATTGATCCGCCAATCGGTTTGCGGCGCACCAATACGGCGCTCTGCAAGGATCAGAATCAGGGCGAAAATCGGCCCGGACAGCATGGCGACGGCTTGCAACATGGCGGAAACCCTAAGGCTTTGTGCTTAACGAGTGCCTAAAACGATCGTTCATAAAAATGACCACAAACCTGAACGTCGGCTAACAGCCGGGTTCAGCTTCGCGCCACGGGCGAATCGGTAGAACCCCTTCATGCCCGGATATTCCCATCCAGGCCGGTTAAGGAACGAAGCCATGAAGACCATGTCCAAAGCACTTGTCGGGACCATCGCGGCGGGCGCGATGGCAATCTCTTCGGCGACCCCCGCTTTCGCTGACAATCGCGACCGCGATGGCATCAGCGCTGGTGAAGTGATCGCCGGTGCGCTGATCATCGGCGGGATTGCAGCTATTGCCTCGGCCTCCAGCAACAATGATCGCGGTTATCGCGGTGACTATCGCTATGATGATGGCTACTATCGTGGTGACGACTACCGCTACGATCGCGCCGGATACCGTGGCGGCTATGGCTATCGGCAGAACCCGCGCCAGGCGATTGCCCAATGTGTCCAGGCGACCGAACGTTATGCCGCCCAGCGCTATGGCCGGGCCGACGTGACTGACGTCCGCGATATCAAGCAGACCCGTT
>JAFLDC010000197.1 GCA_017302775.1 Sphingomonadales bacterium | reverse complement strand
CTACGACTCCGGCTTCCTCATCGGCCTCAAGGGCTTTGTCGGCGCCATCATCGGCGGGCTGGCCTCCTACCCGGTGGCTGCGCTGGGCGCGCTGCTGGTCGGTCTGCTCGAATCGTATTCCTCCTTCTGGGCCAGTGCCTTCAAGGAAGTGATCGTCTTTACGCTGATCATTCCGGTACTGCTGTGGCGCTCGCTGACCTCCAAGCATGTCGAGGAGGAAGAGGAATGAAGCGCCATCTGCCCTTGCTGCTGTTGATTGCGCTGGTAGTCGGCGGGCCGTGGTTCCTCTCCGATTTTGGCGTTACGCTGGCCAACTACATCGGGCTCTACGCCATCGTCGCCCTCGGGCTGGTGTTGCTGACCGGCATCGGCGGGCTGACTTCGTTCGGCCAGGCCGCTTTCGTCGGTCTGGGCGGTTATGCCACCGCCTATCTGGCCACCGTGCATGGCTGGTCGCCCTGGTTCAACCTGCTGGTTGCGCTGGCGCTGACCGGTGCCGTTGCCTACGCCATCGGCTTCATCACACTGCGCATGGGCGGCCATTTCCTGCCGCTGGCCACCATCGCCTGGGGGATCAGTCTCTATTACCTGTTCGGCAATCTCGACATGCTGGGCGGAAACACCGGCATGACCGGCGTTCCGGCAGTCACCCTGTTCGGTTGGGAACTGAAGGCCGAGCGCCATTTCTATTACCTGATCTGGCTGGTACTGCTGCTGGCCATCGTCGGGGTGCGCAACCTGCTCGATTCACGCAGCGGTCGGGCGATTCGTGCCCTCAAGGGCGGAGTGGTCATGGCCGAGGCCTGCGGGGTCAATACCGCCCAGGCCAAGATCGTCATCTTCCTGATCGCCGCCCTGCTGGCCGCCGTTTCCGGCTGGCTCTACGCCCACCTGCAACGCTTCGTCAACCCGACTCCCTTTTCGTTGACCCAGGGTATCGAGTTCCTGTTCATGGCGGTCATCGGCGGCATCGGCCATGTCTGGGGCGCGGTCATTGGCGCGGCGCTGGTCACCATCACCAAGCAATGGCTGCAGGACTGGTTGCCGCAACTGCTGGGACAGAGCGGCAATTTCGAAATCATCGTCTTCGGCATCGTCATGGTGTTGGTGCTGCAGCGTGCCCGCCAGGGACTCTGGCCAGTATTGTTGCGTCTGGCCCCGGGCGGACGCGAACATCGGCGCACGCTGCCCGCCGCCGAACCCTTGCCGCGGAGAACGCTGCCAGAAGCGGGCAGCCTGTTGCTCGAAGCCCGCGAGGTGACCAAACGTTTTGGCGGTCTGGCCGCCAATCAGAAAATGAGTCTGACGGTCAGCGCCGGTGAGATCATGGCCCTGATCGGCCCGAACGGTGCCGGCAAGAGCACCATGTTCAACTGCATTTCCGGAATCAGCCCGGCCAGCGAGGGCGAAATCGCTTTCCTTGGCGAGCGCATCGAACAGACCAGCTCGCGTGAGATTGCCAGTCGCGGCATGAGCCGCACCTTCCAGCATGTCCGCCTGTTGCCGCAGATGAGCGTACTGGAAAACGTCGCCATCGGCGCGCACATGCGCGGAAAGAGCGGCACGCTGGCGGCGGCCCTGCGCCTGGACCGCAACGAGGAAGCCCGTCTGCTGGCCGAAGCGGCCCGCCAGATCGAGCGCGTCGGCCTGGGCGAACACATGTTCGATCCTGCCGGCAGTCTGGCGCTGGGCAAGCAACGTATTGTCGAAATCGCCCGGGTGCTGGCTTCCGACCCCTGCCTGATCCTGCTCGACGAGCCGGCGGCCGGGCTGCGCTATCTGGAAAAACAGGCGCTGGCAGAACTGCTGCGTAAGCTGCGCGCCGAAGGCATGGGCATCCTGCTGGTGGAGCACGACATGGATTTCGTCATGGGTCTGGCCGACCGGGTGGTGGTCATGGAATTCGGCGAAAAGCTCGCCGAAGGCCTGCCTGAAGAAGTCCAACAGAACCCGATGGTGCTTGAAGCCTACCTGGGGGGCGTCGAATGAGCCATATCCATCATCATCTGGACCACAGCCCGATTCTGGAAGTGCGGGATCTCTCGGTCGCCTATGGCAAGGTGCGCGCGCTGACCAAGGTCAGCCTGACGCTGCGCCGCGGCGAGATCGTCACGGTGATCGGCCCCAACGGCGCAGGCAAGACCACGCTGCTTTCAGCGCTGATGGGTTTGCTGCCGGTTGAAGAAGGCGAGATCGTCTATCTCGGGCACGCCCAGGGGCAGCAACGGGAAGTCGAAATGCTGGTTCGCCAAGGGATGACCCTGGTGCCGGAAAAGCGTGAATTGTTCGCCGAAATGAGCGTCGAGGACAATCTGATGCTCGGCGCCTTTGACCGCTATCGCTGCGGCCACCGCGACCATCTGGAAACCATGGAAGAGGTTTTTGCGCTGTTTCCGCGCCTGGAAGAGCGGCGGGACCAGGCAGCCGGCACGCTTTCCGGCGGCGAGCGGCAGATGCTGGCGATGGGCCGCGCGCTGATGGCCAAGCCGCGTTTGCTGATGCTTGACGAACCGTCGCTCGGACTGGCGCCGCTGATCATCCGCGACATTTTCCGGGTGATCGCCGAACTCAAGCAAAGCGGCGTGGCCATTCTGCTGATCGAACAGAATGCGCGCGCCGCGCTGCAAGTTGCCGACTATGGCTACGTGCTGGAAACGGGCGAAGTCTCGCTGCAGGGGCGTAGCGAAGAACTGATCAACGATCCGCGTGTGATCGAGAGCTACCTGGGCCTGGGGCACGGACACAAGGCGGCGTGATTCAGCGGACGACCAAAAAAACGCGGCATCAGGCCGCGTTTTCTTTTGACGAGCCGTCGGCTCAATCCATGCCGAGTTTCTTTTTCAGATCTGCAACCTGTTCCGGCGGCATTGATTTCATCAGCACGCGCAGGGTACGGTTTCCTTGCAGTTTGCCATTGGCCATGTACATCCAGTCGGAGACATCGGCGCGGGTAAAACGATAGCCGTAACCCGCCTTCACATCCTTGAGGAAATCGGCGTCCATGGTCAGTTTGCCCTCGAAGGGCTCCTTGTCCAGTTTGAGATCGCCCACCCAGAGATGCTCGGTGGTCTTGCCGTCGGAAACCTTGACCTTGACGTTGAACGCCTCGTCGCCCGGCTGCGGGTTGTGCGCGCGCGCCAGGAACTGATCGAAGGTCGCCTGCGCTTCGGCGATGGCCTGCTGCATCTCGGCCTGGTCGAACTTGTCCGACGAAGTGTCGTGCGGGCGCTCGCAACCGGCTGTCAATAAAACTGCCAGCAGCGCCGCTGCCAGATTCCTGAGAATATTCACTGCCCTCTCCCGAAAAGCCCCTTCCCTGGCGGTTGTTGCACTCAACTCTACGGGATGGGGGTGGAGCGGGCGAAGGGAATCGAACCCTCCTCATCAGGAGGGTAAGGAAGTAGCCTCACGGCCACTCCCTCCCCTAAGAACCGTACGTGCAAGTTTCCCCGCATACGGCTCAGGCAACTCACAAGCATCCCTACTTGAACATAGAGATACCGGCAACGCCCGCAAATTCCAAGGCATGATACTGCATGTGGCAATTCGGGTGAAGCAGAACCAGATTGGTCAGCTTGTCCGAACCTCGCTGCGATCGCTTGATTATGTGGTGAAGATGCCACCCAGTATCTCTTGTGATCTTCTGCTTGCAGATGGGGCACTCACCTTCTTGCCACCACCACAACCAGCGGAGCTTGCGTCGTCCTTCCAGCGTACCGTCCATTCGCTTTGCCAGCCGTTTGGAGAAGTACGAGTCGAACTTCGGATCGTACGGATTCGCTTCCGCCATAATCTTGGTGTGGGGCCGTTTCCGGTATCCCGCCAAGACAGGTAAAAGCTTTTCCTGATCCGCAAATCGCCAATCACGCCCCTTGAGGCATTTGAAGTAACGCTGCTTGATCCACCGTTTCCCCTTGTTTGGGTGACGACGGCACGCCCAGCGCCACAGTGCTTGCCAGATTTGATGGTCACATCGTGCAAACGTTTGAGATGCCATCTGACTTCGGTGATAGTTTGCCCAACCCCGGATGACCGGGGTCAGTTTCTCGATCACGTCGATCTGTTTGGCCGCTTTCCTTTCACGAAGCAGATCGCGGATTTTCCCCAGAAAAGCCTTGATATTTTTCTTCGACGGCTGAGTGACCAGCATTCGATTGAAATACCTGACATTCCATCCCAAGAAGTCGAACCCCTCTGTCACATGCGTGATTTTGGTTTTCTTCTCCGAGAGAATGAGGCCCCGGGCGGCAAGGAAATTCACCACCAGAGGTTTGACTTTCTCTTCCAGAAACTCTTTCGAGCTACCGGTGATGATGAAGTCGTCCGCGTAACGTACCAGATTGACCTTCGCCGCACGGGCTTCCCGCACCGTTCTGAACAGTGTGGTCAGCTCATGTTGCAGGCCATCCAGCGCCAAGTTCGCCAAAACCGGGGAAATGATGCCACCCTGCGGCGTACCTGCTTGCGTCGGGAAAAGCCTTCCCATTTCGATGAACCCTGCTTTCAGCCACTTCCGCAGAATGCTTTTGTCCATGCAGACATTGGCAACCAGCCAGTCGTGACTGATATTGTCAAAACAACCTTTGATATCTCCTTCCAGCACCCATTTCGGGGAAGCTTTCCGGCCCAGCACGTTTCGCACTTGTTCGATGGCATCTGCCGTCGAGCGCTCACGTCGGAATCCGTAGGAATGAGGATCTGCTGTTGTTTCAGCAACAGGCTCCAGCGCCAGTAAATGCAGCGCTTGCATCGCCCGGTCGCGCATGGTGGGAATGCCCAAAGGGCGCTTATCACCATTCGCTTTCGGGATATAGATGCGACGTAGTGGTAACGGTCGATATTTCTTGTTGCCAAGAGCAACCGCCGCATTCCACTTCTCGTCTGGAGTGCCCCAGGTTTGTTGATCCACCCCTGGAGTTTTGCTGCCTTGATTCTCCGTGACCCTCCGAACTGCCAGCGCCTTGGCGCTGCTGGATTTGGTCAGGAGTCTCTGCAGGGCGCGAACTTTCCGCCATTCCCCTGCATTCGTTGCCTTCGCAATACGTGTCTGTAACCTCGCGACGACCTGATAAGCCTTGACCCATGAAACATCGTGCCAAGACTGCCAAGCCGTAGAGGCGACATCGCAATCGGACTGCATTGCGTCCATATCAACCTCCGGTTGTATGGAGCGGGTGAAGGGAATCGAACCCTCGTTATCTGGTTGGGAACCAGGAGTTCTACCATTGAACTACACCCGCTCTGTACCTTTGGAGGAAGACGCAATCGTCCCCGGACGGGGATTCTAGCATCAACCCCCTCGGGTTTGCGATTACACAGACCCTTCTTACGAAGAGTCACCAGATGGAAGTCAGCACGCTTTCACGTCGGGGCAATCGTTTCATCCCCTATCCTCATCATTACAGTAAGGCATTCGCTTTTTCCATCATCCTCTACCCGCACAGGTAAAGCGGCCCTTGCGGACAGCCTTGTTCCTTAAAACACGTATTGCGCGACTCTCCCACTCAGCCGAAGCTGAGCAGGAACCTATGAGTTGCCATGTTGTTAAAGAACGCCCATACGGGCTTACCACGTTCCGTACAAGTAACGGAGTTGGGAAGGTCCCGCCTTTTCGCCGGTGATACTAGCGTCAGCGTGTTCGCACCAAGCAAAC
>JAFLDC010000196.1 GCA_017302775.1 Sphingomonadales bacterium | reverse complement strand
TGGCCGAAGTGGTTGAAGGCGTTGTGTTCAACCCGACCTGGACCGTGCCGCAGTCGATCGTCAAGGGCGAGGGACTGGGTGCCCGGCTTTATGGCAACCCGGCCCAGGCCGCGCGCGAAGGCTACAAGGTCACCAAGGCCAAGGACGGCACGATCACCGTGGTTCAGCAGCCTGGCCCGAAGAACGCGCTGGGCTTCGTCAAGCTCGACATGCCGAACGAGCATGCGATCTTCATCCACGACACTCCGTCACGTGGGCTGTTCGGGCAGGCCTACCGCGCCCTGAGCCACGGCTGCGTGCGGACTGAACGGGCGATCGAGCTGGGCCTGACCATGGGCATCCTCGGCGCGGGCAAGACCACCGACGAAATGGTCGCGATCGTCAAGACCGGGAAATATACCCGCGTCCCGATGACCAAGACTTTCCCGATCTATATCATGTACTTCACCATGGCGACCGACATCGGCGGCAAGATGGGGACGTTCAAGGATATCTATGGCCGCGATGCGCCGGTGCTGGCTTCGTTCGCCGCGCCGCGCAAGGCGTGGGACGGCAAGCGCAAGACCACCGAAAAGGTGATCAAGCTCGACAATCCACTTTAGGAAGGATTTGCGGCGCAGCTTTCGAGCTGCGCCCGTTCCGCCGCTGTCAGCGCCTTGCCTTGGGTGATCCAGGCGCCGATCCAGGTGGCTTGCCCGCGCGGTTCGATCCGTACCACGATGCCCCGCGCGCTGTCGGAAAAATGATTGGGGCTGACGATGCTGAGCGAGAGACCGGCAGCAGTCGGGCGCTTCACCAGACAGCCCAGCACCGCGCTCGGCGCGCGCGGCGAAACCACGTCAAAGACCTGATGCTTGCCGTTCAGTTCATGGCTGGTGGTCCAGGCCTGCCACAGGAACGGCGAGGCCAGCAGCACGGCGCCCAGCGCGAGTACGCCGATCAGCACGCGTCGGGATCTCTGCTGATGCAAATCAGGCGTCGCCAATCCGGTCAGCAAACAGCAGGCGACCGCCGGACAGGTGCCACAGTGCCTCGTTGAAATTCTCCGGACCCATGGCGAAGCATCCTTCGCTCCGGCCCAGCTTGCCGAATTTGGCGATATGCGCGGACGAAGCGTAGGTGGCAGGGTGCATCACGATCGCCCGTTCGAGCGCGGTGAAATTGTCCTGATCCAGCCCCAGCAGGCGGATCGAGGTGCCGTATTTGCCCTTGTACCATTCCGCCGTGAGATAGGCCCCGCGCGAAGTCGCCTCTGACCCGGGAATTGCGGAAAACTGCTGCAGAAAGCCAGAGTGCGCCGGATCCGACCCGCGCCCATGCGAAACCAGGAACGAGCGGATCGTACCGTTTTCCAGATTGACGAAGTGGAACCGCGGCAAGGTAGAGGGCCGCGCAAAATCGGCGATGCCGACAATATCCCGGCGCCAGACCTGCGCTCCAGCCCGTTCGAGCTCGCGCTTGGCGATCCCTACCAGCCGGGCATCATAAGCCGGATTCGGTGCAGCGACGATCGGCAGGGCGGGTTGAACCGGCACCACTTCCGCCACTTGCGGGCTTGTTTCAAGCCCGAAAGCCTTGTCGAAATCGGTTGTCAGGGTGCCATCCTGCGCGGCGCGAGCCAAGGCGCGGCCCGGCACCGAGAGCGCAGCTCCCGCAGCAAGGCTTCCCAGAATCAGGTCCCGTCTGTTCATGACCCCCGTCATAGCAGGCAGGGATAGCCCGCAGCTTAACGAGTCGCCAAGCCCTAATCGGCGGAAACGCGTGCAGCTGCGCCGAGTTGAGACAGATTTGCGCCGTCCAGCCGCATCACCGTCCAGGCGTCCATCATGCGTGCGCCCAGCTTTTGGTAAAAACCGATCGCCGGTTCGTTCCAGTCCAGCACCGACCATTCCAGCCGGGCGCAGTCCCGCTCAACCGCAAGCGCGGCAAGGTGCGCCAGCAGCGCCTTGCCCAGTCCGCTGCCGCGCGCCGCGGGCCGCACGAACAGATCCTCCAGATAGATTCCAGGCCGGCCTTCGAATGTCGAAAAATTGTGAAAGAACAAAGCGAAACCCTGTGGAACGCCATCCTGTTCGCCGATCACGACTTCGGCGTAGGGGCGCGGCCCGAACAATTTCTGGCCCAGCACCGCTTCATCAAAGCGTACTTCATGCGCCAGCTGTTCGTATTCTGCCAGATCGCGGACCAATTGCGCGATGAGCGGCAGGTCGGCGGGGGTTGCGGGGCGGATCGCGATGGTCATTGCGCCAGCGTAATCGGCCTGTCCCATTCAAACAACCGGCCTTCGATCGGAACATTCTGCCGCAGGTCGGTGACGAGGGTTCCATTCAGCCCGCCCGACGAATTTTCACCGTGCGCTTCCAGCATCAGGCCCTGCCACGGTCCGCCATCATCAAGATAACATTCGTGCGCCCGCACAAGCTTGCTGCTCATGTCAAAACACACCGTCTTTACCCCGGCGATCGGGGCACGCATCCGCGCCGTGCCCCCGTGCGGCTGATGATAGCGCGCCTCGGCAAGATCGATCACCGGGATCAGCAGGTTGTCGAGCAGGCCATTGCGCCCGGCTTCGGCCCGGTCGGACCGGATAAACGGCGGGTTGGAACCGCCAAGATCATGAAATGTGGTCACGGTTCCGCCCACGACGAACGCCCGGTCGATCGACCCGCGGTAGCGCACGGTCAGGTGGCAGCCTTGCGCGCCGACGATCTGCGGATAGCGCCGCAACAGCAACGCCTGTTCCGCGGTTGCAACCAGCACGAACGGGCGAATCACCGCCGCACCGGCGGCCTCGGTCATCATCACGCCGTCGGGCAGGACGAAGCGGCCATCGCCGCCCGGGCAGCCCTTGCGCGCGGCGGCCGCTACCGTGTCTGACTGCCACGGCAGCCCGCCTTCGTCGGAATAGTCGAACCCTTCGGCGACCAGCCCCTCACGCGGGGGCGGCAGTTCATATTCACCCGCCGTGCGGTGTGCTGTCTCCACCGACATGAGCCACGGCGCGGGCGGGATATAGCTGCCGGGCGGCAAGAGCGCACTGCCCGCGGAGCCGATCATGCCAAGCCCAGCCGCCGCTGCGATCCGCCACCGGATGTGTCGCATGTCCCTGCCCCCTCTTAACCGTGCGCCGCTTGGGGGCGGAGCCTATCGCAGGGAAACAGTATGGCCGATGAACGAGCTACAGGCCCGTTTACTTCGGGCGAATCGTCATTTTATCGCCCTGGAGCTCGACTGAGCCAAAGCGGCGCAGCGCTGATTGACCCAGCAGGTTGGTTGCCAGGTCCTTGACCACCATGGCATCGACATCGCGCAGCACCTGCCCGCCAACTTCCAACTCATCGATCGTCACCGGCGCGCCATACCCGACGCCCGAGGCGGTTTGCACGGTTGGCAGAAAATCCTCGTCCGCCGGCATGATCCCCAGAGCATCGGCCTCCGCCTCGGTCAGGGCGACCAGATCGGCCCCGGTGTCGACCAGAAACTCCACCTCGCTGCCGTTGATCATCCCGCGCAGGGTGAACTGGCCCGATCCGTCGCGGGTCAGGGTCAGGATCTGATCGTCCTTTGCTTTCGCGCCCGCTTTCTTGGCGACGACCGGTGGGGCGGCCTGATCGCTGGGCGTTGCCGGCAGGAAAGCTGCAAGCAGGCTCATGATGCCGATGGCGGCGGCGGCGATGACGTAAAGGCGGTTCATGGCATCGCGCGGTGTAACGCGCAGGGGTTACCGTTTTGCAAAGACCACGCCGCGATAGCCGCGGTGCATCGCCGTGCCCAGCCAGGTCGCCATCAGCCCGACGATCAGCGAATCCCACACCATCAGCGCCCAGACCAATCCATCCGGCTGACCCAGCGCGAGCTTGTGATTAAGCCCGTGCAGCCATTGCAGCACGACAAATCCCGCCGCCGTCAGCACGATCATCCGAAGTGCGTTCAGCCAGCCAGCCGTAAAGCTGCGTCGCAAGGTCATCCCCGCATCGCCGGCCAGCGCACCCATCAAATAGGCCAGCAATGGCAGGGTGGCGATGGACAGCACGATTCCGGCAAGCTGTGCGGTGGCCTTGGGCAGGGTACGATCCAGCAACAGCATCACCATGGTGGCGGCAACATTGATCGCCACCGCGACGCCAACCTTGCCCCAGTCTGGCCGCGCGCCTTCACGGCGGAACCAGAACCAGGCCGTCACCAGCCAGGCGGCGACCAAACCGCCAACCTTGAGGTAGCCCCATGCCATCCGTTCGGGCGCTGCGGCCAGCGCGCGAAACGCCTCACGGCTTTCAAACATGCCCAGCTTGACCTCGGCGATGTGCTGCAGGAACTCAGGGATCACCGCAATCAACGGGATCCAGATCGCCAGCTGCCACAGGCCCAGCGAACCGCGCGCCGTATCGGCCAGCAGCCGCAGCCAGCTCATGCCGCCTTACCGTGCGTCACGTCCATGCTGAGGGACGTTCCGGCTTCGATCTCGGCCGCCTTGGCCTCTACCAGTTCGACGATATGCGCGATCATCGCGTCATCCTGAACATGATGGTCCGTCACCCCCGACAGATAGACCATGTGCCTGCCATTGCCGCCGCCGGTAATGCCGATATCGGTTTCACGCGCCTCGCCCGGGCCGTTGACCACGCAGCCCAGCACCGAAACGCTCATCGGGGTCTTGATATGGCCCAGGGCGTCTTCCAGCTTTTGCACGGTGCGGATCACGTCAAAGCCCTGCCGGGCGCAGCTGGGGCACGAGACGATCCGCACCCCGCGGGTGCGCAGGCCCAGCGACTTGAGAATCTCATAACCGACCCGCACTTCCTCTTCGGGTTCGGCAGACAGCGAGACGCGGATCGTATCGCCGATCCCCGCCCACAGCAGATTGCCGATCCCGATGCTGGATTTGACCGTGCCCCCGATCAGCCCGCCCGCTTCGGTAATGCCGAGATGCAGCGGGCAATCGACCGCTTCGGCCAGCCCCATATAGGCCGCCACCGCCAGGAACACGTCGCTGGCCTTCACCGCCACCTTGTATTCGTGGAAATCATGATCTTGCAACAGCTTGATATGATCCAGCGCGCTTTCAACCAAGGCGTCGGGGCACGGTTCGCCGTACTTTTCCAGCAGGTCCTTCTCCAGACTGCCCGCGTTGACGCCGATCCGGATCGCACAGCCATTGGCTTTGGCCGCCCGGACCACTTCGGCCACCCGCTCGCTGCTGCCGATATTGCCGGGGTTGATCCTGAGGCAGGCCGCCCCGGCATCGGCGGCTTCGAGCGCGCGTTTGTAATGGAAATGGATATCGGCCACGATCGGCACCTGCGCGGCGCGGACGATCTGGCCCAGTGCGGCGGTGCTTTCCACATCGGGGCATGAGACCCGGATGATGTCCGCCCCCGCCTCCTCACAGCGGCGGATCTGGTCGATTGTCGCCCGCGCATCGCTGGTCAGGGTATTGGTCATGGTCTGAACCGTGATCGGGGCGTCGCCGCCAACCGGCACCTTGCCAACCATGATCTGCCGGGACGTGCGCCGCGCGATATCGCGCCAGGGTCTGATCGAGGACATGCGCCGCATATAGACGCGCGCAGCAGCGGCGCAAACCCCGATGGGATATCGGGCATGCAGTCACCGTTCGGGCACGGCTGAGCGGACCCATGCGGCAGTCCCGCGATGGGA
>JAFLDC010000195.1 GCA_017302775.1 Sphingomonadales bacterium | reverse complement strand
TGCCGTCACCGAGCACGCGTGCGCCGCCATCGGTCAGCGTCCGCGCGGCGTGGGCGAGGTCGGGCACCTCGAAGCACACATGGTGCATGCCGCCATTCGGATGGTCGGCGAGGAATTTGGCCACCGGCGAATCGTCGCCGAGCGGGGTCATGAGTTCGATCTTGCTGTTTTCGAGCGTGACGAAGACGACGGTGACGCCGTGCTCGGGCAGGTCGCGCGGGGCGTGGACGTCTGCGCCGAGCAGGTCGCGATAACGTGTGGCGGCCGCGGCGAGATCAGGGACGACAATGGCGACATGGTTGAGGCGGCCGATCATCTGTTGGTGAGCCTTCCCTCGATCTGGTCCAGCACGGCGAACGCAGCCTCGAGCACATTGGTGCCCGGCCCGAAGATTTCCGCGACACCCGCATCGCGCAGGAACGCATAGTCCTCGGGCGGGATGACGCCGCCGACGATGACCGTGACCTCGCCGAGCCCGCGCGAGCGCAGTTCGCCGATCAGTTCGGGCACCAATGTTTTGTGACCAGCTGCGAGCGAGCTCACGCCCACCGCGTCGACCTTCATGTCGCCGACATGCGCCGCAACCTCCCCGGCGGTCTCGAACAGATCGCCCATGTGGACCGCAAAGCCGAGATCGGCGAATGCCGACGCGATCACCTTGGCGCCGCGATCATGCCCATCCTGGCCCATCTTGGCGATGGAGATCGAAGGGGGCCGGCCTAGCCGCGCGGCGAACGCGCTCAGCCGCTGCTGCATCTGCGCATATTGCGGGTCGTCCCCATAGGACTGCGCATAAACGCCCGAGATCACCCGCGTCGTTGCGCTGTGCCGACCGAAAACGTCTTCGAGCGCGGCCGAGATTTCGCCCAGCGTGCACCGCGCGCGAGCGGCGTAGATCGCCCCCGACAGCAGGTTGCCGCCGTACTTTGCAAAGCTCCGTAGTCCATCCAGCGCTTCGAGGACGCGGCGCTCATCGCGCAAGCGCCGCACCTCGGCCAGCCGCGCGATCTGTTCGTCGCGAACGCGAGCATTGTCCACTTCACGGAACGGGATCGGCGTCTCGTTCTCAAGCCGGTAGCGGTTGACGCCGACGATCACGTCCTCGCCGCGGTCAACCCGGGCCTGCTTGGCGGCGGCGGCGCGCTCGATCTGGGCCTTGGGCATGCCGGAAGCGACGGCCTTGGTCATCCCGCCAAGACCATCGACCTGCTCAATCAGCTTCCAGGCTTCATCGACCAGCGTCGAGGTCAGCGCCTCGACGTAGTAGGAGCCGCCCAGCGGATCGACCACCTTGGTGATCCCGCTTTCCTCGGCCAGCACGATCTGGGTGTTGCGGGCGATGCGGGCGCTGAAATCGGTCGGCAGCGCAATCGCTTCGTCCAACGCGTTGGTGTGGAGGCTTTGCGTGCCGCCCAGCGTCGCGGCCATCGCCTCGATCGTGGTGCGGATGACGTTGTTGTACGGGTCTTGCTCCTGCAAGGACACGCCGCTGGTCTGGCAGTGGGTGCGCAGCATCTTACTGCGTTCGTCCCTTGCCCCCAGGCCGTCCATCACCCGGTGCCACAGCGTTCGCGCGGCGCGCAGTTTGGCCACTTCCATGAAGAAGTTCATGCCGATGCCAAAGAAGAACGAGAGGCGCCCGGCAAACTTGTCGATATCGAGCCCGGCGGCCATGGCGCGCTGAGCATATTCCTTGCCATCGGCAATGGTGAAAGCCAGCTCCTGCACCGCCGTCGCCCCGGCCTCGTGCATGTGATAGCCGGAGATCGAGATCGAGTTGAACTTGGGCATGTGCGCCGAGGTATAGGCAATGATGTCCGAGACGATCCGCATGCTTGGCTCGGGCGGGTAGATATAGGTGTTGCGGACCATGAACTCCTTGAGGATGTCGTTCTGGATCGTCCCGTCGAGCTGGGCCTGATCGACCCCCTGCTCTTCCCCCGCGACGATAAAGAAGGCCAGGATCGGGATCACCGCGCCGTTCATGGTCATCGAGACCGACATCTGATCGAGCGGAATTCCGTCGAACAGGATCTTCATGTCCTCAACAGAATCGATCGCCACCCCGGCCTTGCCAACATCACCGACCACGCGCGGGTGATCGGAGTCATACCCCCGGTGGGTGGCGAGATCGAAGGCGACCGACAGCCCCTTTTGCCCCGCAGCGAGGTTTCGGCGGTAGAAGGCGTTCGATTCCTCGGCAGTCGAAAAGCCGGCATATTGGCGGATCGTCCACGGGCGACCGGCGTACATGCTGGCACGCACCCCGCGGGTGAATGGGGCGAAGCCGGGGAGGCCCGGATCGCCCGCATCCTGCGCGGTATAAAGCGGTTTGATCGGAAACCCTTCAGGGGTGTTCCAGGTCAGATCCCTACCCTTGACCTCTTTGGCCGCGGCGGCCTGCCAGTCTTCCAACTCCGCCATCTTACTTGCCCTTGAACTCCGGCTTGCGTTTTTGCAGGAACGCCATGCCGCCTTCCATTGCATCGCTGCTCGCTCCGGCGATGCGCTGCCCTTCTGCTTCGGCGAGGAAGACCTGGTTTACCGTACCGTCGAGCGCGATCTGGATGTTGGCCTTCATGGTTGAATAGGCCACGGTCGGCCCTTCGGACAGGCGGGTAGCGAGCGCCATCGCCTCGTCCATCAGCGCGCTATCCTCGACCGCCTGATAGATCAGGCCCCAGTCCTCTGCCTGCTGCGCGCCAATCTTTTCGCCCAGCATCATCATCCGCGTGGCGCGCGCACGGCCGATTGCGCGCGCGAGCAGCCAGGTTGATCCGCCGTCGGGGACCAGGCCGATGTTGACAAACGCCTGCAGGAAATAGGCGCTCTTCGCCGCCAGTACGAAATCACCCGCCAGCGCGATCGAGCAGCCGACACCTGCCGCCGCGCCGTTAACAGCGGTTACCACCGGCACCGGACAGCGCAGAATCTGCGTGACCAAAGGATTGTAGAAATTCTGCAACGCGCGGTGGCTGCCGCCCTTCTGCTCGATCGGGCTGCGTTCGCCCCGCGCGGCCAGATCCGCGCCAGAACAAAACCCCTTGCCCGCCCCGGTGATCAGCACTGCGCGGGAATCGCCCAGATCATAGAAGGCCGCGCCCAATTCTTCGGCCAGCTGGATCGAGGCTGCGTTAAGCCGTTCGGGACGGTTAAGCGTGATCTTGAGCACATTGCCCACGCGCTCGGTCAGGATCGTTTCGTACTCAGCCATTTCATCTCCCTTTCCCTCTCCCCGGGTCGGGGAGAGGATAGCGCAGCTTGCTCCGCACGGGAGCTAGCGAAGCTTGGAGAGGGGTCCGGCGCCCGAGAGGACAGAGCCCCCTCTCCAACTGCGGCTAGCGAGCGGGCTCGCAAGCCTTCGTATCCTCTCCCCGACACGGGGAGAGTGTTCAATCTCAATGCCCTCCGGCTTTCGGTGTTTCCATGATTTCGGTCAGCACCCCCTGCATGTCGCGCGGGTGCACGAAGAATATGAGCGTGCCGTGCGCACCGATCCGGGGCTCGCCCAACACGCGCTTGCCCATGGCCTCGAACTCGGCCTTGGCTTCATGGATATCCGGCACTTCATAGCACATGTGGTGCTGCCCACCGGCCGGGTTCTTGTCGAGGAAACTCTGGATCGAGGTGTTGCCCGGTAGCGGCTCGATCAGCTCGATCTGCGTTCCGTTCAGTGCTCCGTCCGCTCCAGGCGTGTCGACGAAGCAGACCTTCACGCCCTGATCCGGCAGGTCGAACGGCTCATGAATCTGCGTAGCGCCCATCACTTCGCGGTAGAAGACGATGGAGTCAGCGATCGACGGGGTGGCAACACCAATATGATTGAGACGCCCCAGTTTCATGGCGATAACTCCTGTTCGATTCTGACCTGCGCCGCATCGGCCGCGACGAAAAACGCGCCACCAAACGCCGCAATTTCTATGCCCATAAGCGTGAGCAATACTGTTCCCCGCAGATCGTGAACCTTCTTGCGGATGCCCTGCACCGTCGCACACCCGAGCAACGCCGCGATACCGATCATAACACCACCGAAGATGCGCAGATCGCGCGGCATTTCCGGCGTCGGCGTAACGTAGTTTTTCGAGAAGAAGCTCATCGTATAGGGATCAAACTGGGGCGCTTGCCACCAAGCCAAGGCCACCAGAACCGGCATCATGACACCGACGAAGGCGATCTGCCTTACCTTGGCCACCGCGTTGTCAGGGTCGGAGATGCTCATTGTGCCCATTCCCCCCCCCGTGCGGCTTCTGTGCCCCACCTGGTCCCGACAGGTCGAGGCAAAACCGCCATGGTCAAGGCGTTTCAGGGTCATGTCGTTCCGTCCCCTCAACAGCCGAGCTTTGTTTCGCCTGAAGTGCGCACGAACTTGCCCCCCTTCATCTCGTAGCTTTCCGTGAAATTCTCATCGCCGCTGATCTGGACCTGCAACGATTTGCCCTTGCGGACGTTGACGATCTTGCCGGTGACATCGCGTGCAGGATCGCCGCCCATGGTCAGCCCTGTTTCAGGATCGACCGCTCCGCCGTTATTCATCGACAGGTGGATGACGTCGCTCTCCACCGGCCCCTTGGGGGTCAGTTCAACGATGTTCATGCCGGTGCATGTGTAACCCTGGGCGGTAAAGGCACCTTCGGCGACGATCGCCGGGTTGCTGGTATAGGCTGTCGATATCTTCCAGTCGGGCACCATGCCCCAGGCCCAGCCGGACACTGCTTCGGGCCATTTTCCGGTGACCTTGAACGCGCCGTTCTGTTCCTTGAGGTAATAGACCCCAACAAAACCGGCGCAGCCGTGGCAGTCATCCGGTCGTTCGGTGCTGGTCAGCAGCACAGTGGCAAACGGCAGGTTGAGTACCCGCAGCGGTTTGGTGATGACAACCTGCTCGCCGTCCTTGCTTTTGCGCGTGCCGGTAAAACCGAGCGCAGCCAGCGAGGCGAGCCGTAGCTGTTCAGCCTCAGGCAGGTCTCTAAGCTTGGCAAAGGCTTCGGTTGCAACTGCGGCATCCGCCTCGCTAGCGCTGGCTAAGGGCTGCGGTGCGGGCGCACCATCGCCCGAAAGCATCCAGCCCAGCCCAAGCGCAACCGCCAGTGCCCCCGCGCCCCAGCCAATATAAGGGACCAGATTGCGGCCGGCTTTTGGCCCAGATTCGTATTCAGGCAAAGGCGTATACACAGGCTCAACCGGCTGCGGCGAAGGCGCGGCTATCGGCGGCGCATCGGCATGCGCCAACAGCTTGGCCTTCTGCTCGGCGAATTCCGCCTCGCTCAGCGCACCGGCTTCTTTCAGGCGGTGGAGGCGCTCGATGGCATCAAGATGATTGGTCATGGCTGCGCCGCTCCAGAGACGCGCTGGGCAACTGGCCTCCCCCTGCCGGCAGCGGACGGGCAGTCAGACTTAGCTGCATGCCACCTGGTCGCAGCGGGTTGGGGGGGCGACGATAAGCGCGAAACCCAACGCCTCCCCCCAACGCCAACCTTCGGCCCAAGGCCATCAAGAAACATACGCCTAGTCACAACGGAATGTTATCGTGCTTCTTCCACGGATTCTCGAGCCGCTTGTTCCGCAGCTTCCGTAGCCCCAGCGCAATCCGCCGCCTCGTGCTGTGCGGATGGATCACCTCGTCGATAAAGCCCTTGCTCGCCGCCACGAAGGGGTTGGCGAAGCGGTCTTCGTATTCCTTGGTCCGCTCCGCGATC
>JAFLDC010000194.1 GCA_017302775.1 Sphingomonadales bacterium | reverse complement strand
AATAGCTTGGCAGCGTCGCGTCCGGCGCGCGGATCGGCGGTAAAGAAGGACAGGTCGGTATAGATCCGCGCGGTCAGGGGATGGTAGTTGCCGGTGCCGAAGTGGCAGTAGGTGCGATAGCCTTCACCTTCACGGCGCACGACCATCGAAACCTTCGCGTGGGTCTTCCAGTCCACAAAGCCATAGATGACCTGAACCCCGGCGCGTTCGAGCTGGCTGGCCCAGAGCAGATTCTGCTCCTCATCGAACCGGGCCTTGAGTTCCACTACCGCGGTCACCGATTTGCCCGCTTCGGCGGCGGCGATGAGCGCGGCGATGACCGCCGATTGCTTGCCAGCGCGGTAAAGCGTTTGCTTGATTGCTACCACGTCCGGATCGTCGGCCGCTTGGCGCAGGAAATCGACGACCACCTCGAAGCTCTCATAGGGGTGATGAATCACGATGTCCTTGGCGCGGATCGCGGCGAAACAATCCCCGTCATGCTCCAGAATCCGTTCCGGATAGCGCGGGCTGTAGGGCTCGAATTTGAGATCGGGACGGTCTTCCTCGACGATGCTGGCCAGCCCGCCGATTCCGACCAGCCCCGCGGTCTGCATGACCAGCGCCCGGTCAAGTTGCAGTTGGGTGCGCAGCAGGTCTTCGACCGCCGGATCGAAATCACCCTGCAATTGCAGCACTACCACCGAGCCGCGCCGTCGGCGTTGGATGGCGGTGCGGAAATAGCGAACCAGGTCCTCGGCATCCTCCTCGATCTCGATATCGCTATCGCGCAGCACCCGGAAAACCCCGTGGCTGAGCAGGTCAAACCCGGGAAACAGCAAGTCAGCGGCGGAACAGAGCAGTTCCTCGATACTGACATAGGCAGCGGATGGTCCGGCTATCCGGATGAAACGGGGCAAGGCCTGCGGGATCAGCACCATTTCCATGATCTGCGCCTTGTCCGACCGGCGGCGCAGCGCAAACAGGATACCAATCCCCTGGTTGGCGATGAATGGAAAGGGATGGGCCGGATCGATCGCCTGCGGGGTGATCACCGGGAGAATGTGCTCCAGCACAAAATCGCGAAGCCACTGGCGCTGGCATTCGGAAAGCTGCGATCCGGTCAAAACCGCGATTCCGGCTTGGGCCAGCTGCGCCCGCAGGCTCAGCCAGGAGTGCTGTTGTTCCCGGTCAAGCTCTTCAACTGCCCGCTGAATGGCTGTGAGTTGCTGGGTCGGGGTTAGTCCATCGATCGAGGTTTCCTCAATCCGGCGCTTGGCCTGACCAATCAGCGCCGCGAACCGGACCATCAGGAATTCGTCGAGGTTGCTGCCCGAGATCGAGAGAAAGCGAAGCTGTTCGAGCAACGGGTAGTCGGGATTGCGGGCTTCGGCGAGGACGCGGTGGTTGAAAGCCAACCAGCTGAGTTCACGATTGAAATAGCGCGAAGCAAGGCCGGCTCCACCGCCCGTGCCAACATGTACCTGCTCGCCAGTCGGCACGCCGCACCCCTATCCTACAACCTCCGCGCCGTGCCGCGATGTCGTTACACCTTTATGACAACGCCAGGCTTTTTCACGCCGCTTACCGTCGTGTCGAACGGCTGTCTCAATAGGGTCAAACGAATCGCACGGCGGCGTAACAACTCCAGCCTAACAGCCTCCCGAACCAACCAGATGGGGGTATTATGAAAAAGACCGTCGCCATTCTCATGGCATCCGCCGCGCTTGTTCCGCAGGTAGCCACTGCCGCTGAAGCTGAGGCCAATCCCGCAAGCGAGACTGCCGCAACAGTAGATGGTGACGAGATCGTGGTGCTGGGCAAGGGCCAATCCCGCCAGGTACAGGAAGTGAAACAGCGCGACATTGCGGTGTTGCTGCCCGGCACCAGCCCGATCCGTGCAATCGAAAAGCTGCCGAGCGTCAATATTCAATCGGCTGACGCATTCGGCAACTATGAATGGTCGACGCGGGTGACCATCCGCAGCTTCAACCAGAATCAGCTTGGCTTCAACTTCGACGGCATTCCACTCGGCGATATGAGCTATGGGGCACACAACGGTTTGCACATCAGCCGCGTCGTCAGCCCGGAGAACATCGGTACGGTTCGGGTTTCGCAGGGCGCGGGCGCACTTGGAACCCAGTCCACCAACAACCTGGGGGGCACGGTCGAAACCTTTTCGATGGATCCGCTCGACCGGTTGGGTGGTCAGGTCAATGGCACCTATGGCAGCGATAACACCATGCGCGGGTTCGTTCGACTTAACCTTGGCTCAAGCGACGGCGCGCGCGGCTTTGTTTCCTATGGCTATGGTTCGACCGACAAGTATCGCGGTCAGGGTACCCAGGATCAGCACATGATCAACGCCAAGCTTGTCGTGCCAGTGGGTGATGCGCAGTTCGATGCCTGGTTCAGCTATTCGGACCGGCGCGAGCAGGACTATCAGGATATGTCGCTCGGCATGCTGAACCGGTTGGGCTACGAATGGGACAACACCTATCCGGATTACGCCCGCGCGATCCTTTATGCCGACATCGGCAACAACCGGGGTGAGACCGGAGCACCAGTTTCGAATCCCGCTGCCGGCACGGTCTACCCCGGCAATGTCACTACCGTTGACGACGCCTATTTTGACGCGTCGGGCCTGCGCAAGGATACGGTCGCCGCGATCGGCTTCAAAAGCCCGATCGGTGACAGCATCGACGTCGCGCTGCGCGGATACTATCACCACAACAAGGGCATGGGTCTGTGGGCGACGCCTTATGTCCCCAGCCCCAACGGCGTGCCGATCTCGATCCGCACCACCGAATACGACATCGACCGCGGCGGCGTATTCGGCCGGATCAACTGGAAGACGCAAAATAATACCCTGTCGGTTGGGGGCTGGTATGAAACCAACAGCTTCAACCAGGCGCGTCGCTTTTATGGTCTGGACAGCCGCACCAGTCCGGGCCGTTCGTTCCGCGAATACCCGACGGGCCCGTTCTTCACCCAGTGGGAGTTCGATTTCGACACCGAGACCCTGCAATACTTCGTCGAGGACCAGTTTCAGCTTGGCCCGGTGAAGATCAACATTGGCTGGAAAGGCTTTCAGGTCACCAACAAGGCAACGGCCATAATCGGCGGCGGTTTCCCGCAAGGCACGATCGATGCAACGGACTGGTTCCAGCCAAGCGTCGGGGTGAACTTTGCGCTGGGTGACAACGCTGAACTGTTCGGCAGTTTCTCGCAGTCGACCCGCGCCTTTGCCTCGGCCACCACGACCGGCCCTTTCTCTACCAATCAGACCGGGTTCAACGCTATCGCAGGCACGCTCAAGCCGGAAAGTTCGGACACCTTTGAAGCGGGCTTGCGCTACAGCAGTCCGATTTTTAACGGGGTGGTCGGCGTCTATCTGGTTGATTTCCATGATCGTCTGCTCTCCGCCGCCAGCGGTCCGAGTATCGTCGGCAGCCCATCGGTTTTGCAGAACGTCGGGTCAGTCCGTTCGATCGGCTTCGAAGCGGTCGGCGATCTCAAGCTGGGGGGCGGTTTCGGGCTGTTCGCTTCCTACAGCTACACCGACGCGACATACCGGGACGACGTGTTCAACCTTTCCGGGGTTCTGCTGGCAGCGATCAAGGGCAAGACCGTCGTCGACAGCCCCAAGCACATGCTGCGCGGCGAACTGACTTATGACAACGGCAAGATCTTCGGTCGGATCGGGGCAAACTACATGTCGAGGCGCTATTTCACCTACACGAACGACCAGTCTGTGCCGGGGCGGACCATCGTGGATGCTTCCATCGGCTACCGCATCACCGACAACATCGAAGTGCAGCTCAACGCCACCAACCTGCTTGACGAACGGTACCTTGGTACGATCAACTCGGGCGGCACCGGCAACTCAGGCGATCGGCAGACGCTGCTGGTCGGTGCACCGCAGCAGTTTTTCGCGACCGTCAAGTTCGGCTTCTGAGGTTTCGGCACCGCGTGAAATGAGCTGACAGAGGGTGGCTGCCACCAGGCCGTCACCCTCGTTCGCACAATGGTCGCAGCGCGGTTCAAGCGAACTGCTCGCACCTGGCAGAGGAGCAGAAAGTGAGCACATTTGCGCCGATTACCCGACGTACAACCCTGGCCGGGATATCTGCGGTCGCTGCGGGCGCCACACTTCCTGCCCTGGCTTTGCCCGGCCAGCTCCCGCTGTTCCGCCACGGTGTCGCCAGCGGCGATCCTGATGCGACCAGCGTGGTGTTGTGGACGCGGGTCACCGCTTCGGATTCACTGAACGTCCAGTGGGAGCTGGCGGCGGATCGACAGTTTCGCAAGATCCTCGCAAGTGGCCGAGCGGCGACCGGACCTGCGCAGGATTTCACCGTAAAGGTTCTGGCTGAGGGGCTCGCTCCTGGCGGGCGCTACTTTTACCGGTTCCTGGCAAACGGAGCGACTTCCCCGATCGGGCAGACCCGCACCCTGCCGGTAGGACCGGTTGGCCGGCTGGGCATTGCGCTGGTTTCTTGCTCCAACTACGCCTTTGGGTTCTTCAACGCCTATGATGCGGTTGCCCGCGATCCGGCGATCGATTTCGTGCTGCATACCGGCGACTATATCTACGAATATGGTGCGGACGGCTGGGGCGGTGAGGTGGCGCGGCGGATCGGCCGGGTCCATCAGCCCGCAAACGAAATCGTCTCTCTCAACGACTACCGCACCCGTCATGCGCAGTACAAGACGGATCCCGGATCGCAGGCCATGCACGCCGCAAAGCCTTTGCTGGCCTGCTGGGACGATCACGAAAGCGCCAACAATCCGTGGATCGACGGCGCACAGAACCACCAGCCGGACAAGGAGGGCAACTGGGCGGACCGGCGTGCTGCCTCGATCCAGGCCTATTTCGAATGGATGCCGGTGCGCGAACCCGGTCCTGACCGCACCCGCGCACAGTTCTGGCGGACCTGGGTGTTCGGCGATCTCGCCACGCTGTCCACCCTTGAAACGCGCCATACGGCGCGGGCCAGACAGATCGACTATGAGCCCTATAAAAAGACCATCACCAGCTACGCCGATGCCGCTACAATGGAACGCGATGCGATCGGGGCACCCGGCCGGGCCATGCTGGCCCCCTTGCTGGAGGCCGATCTGGCCCAAGCCTGGGCGCGTTCCAGGCAAGCCGGACAGCCCTGGCGGCTGATCGGCAATCCCATGCCGATCGCCCGGACCCGCGTTCCCGATGTCGTCAAACTTGGACTGATCCCCGATCCGGCGCGGCATACCGGTCCGTCATCGGAAGCGGTCGATCTGGCATGGAAGGGCAAGTGGAACCTGCCGTTCTATCCCGATACCTGGGATGGCTATGAATGGGCCCGCGAACGGTTTTACAGCCAGGCGCGTGCCGCGGGAGTCAACGATCTGGTATTCCTGACCGGGGACAGTCACAGCTTCTGGGTTAACCGCCTCGCCGATGCTTCGGGGCGGGCGACGGGGATCGAACTCGGCACGGCGGGTGTCACTTCGCCAGGCGACTTCATTGCGAGCGGTTTCGGCCCGCTGGCCGCAGCACGACTTGATGCTGCCCTGGCCGAGCACAATCCGGAAGTGGTCTGGACCGACAACCTCCATCAAGGTTACGTGCGGCTGGTGCTGACGCCGCAGGCCGGCGACGCTTCGTTCATGGCAGGGAGCACGGTAACCAGCCGACGCTATCAGCTGCGGGTCATCAACCAATGGAAGTTGACGCCGGGGG
>JAFLDC010000193.1 GCA_017302775.1 Sphingomonadales bacterium | reverse complement strand
GTTGCCCTCGAGATAGGCTTCCATCGCCGCATCGTCCTGCTCGACGGCAAGCTCGACCAGCTTCGAACGCCACTCGGTCGCTTCGGCCTTCAGGCTGTCGCGCACGTCGCGGATTTCCCAGGACGCGCCCAGATCCTCGCCCAGGTAGACCCACTCCTTGAAGGTCACGAGGTCGATCACGCCTTCCAGCTTGTCCTCGGCACCGATCGGCAGGGCGATCGGGGCCGGGATCGCACCGGTGCGGTCCTTGATCATGGTGACGCATTTGAAGAAGTCGGCACCGATCTTGTCCATCTTGTTGACGAAGACGATGCGCGGAACCTTGTAGCGGTCAGCCTGACGCCACACGGTTTCGGTCTGCGGCTCGACGCCGGCGTTGGCGTCCAGCAGGCAGACGGCCCCGTCCAGAACCGCCAGCGAGCGTTCGACCTCGATGGTAAAGTCGACGTGTCCGGGCGTGTCGATGATGTTGAAGCGGTGCTTCTTCGATTCGGGCGTGGTGCCGTCGGTGGTGCGCTCCCAGAAGGTGGTGGTCGCAGCCGAGGTGATGGTGATCCCGCGCTCCTGCTCCTGCTCCATCCAGTCCATCGTCGCGGCGCCGTCATGGACTTCGCCGATCTTGTAGGACTTGCCGGTGTAATAGAGGATGCGCTCGGTCGTCGTGGTCTTGCCAGCGTCGATGTGCGCCATGATGCCGATGTTGCGATACATCGAAAGGGGATGGCTGCGGGCCATTTCGGGTTCCTTAAGAGCGTGCGGGTGGGGAGCCGTGCGGCGTCCCCGCCCATATGGTGACTAATGTGACCGTTTAAAGACGGACCCTTACCAGCGGTAGTGCGAGAACGCGCGGTTGGCGTCAGCCATGCGGTGCGTATCTTCGCGCTTCTTGACGGCATTGCCGCGATTGTTGGCGGCATCGAGCAGCTCGGCCGACAGGCGCGCGGCCATGGTCGTTTCCGAACGGTTGCGCGCAGCGTTGATCAACCAGCGGATCGCCAGTGCCTGGGCACGTTCCGGGCGCACTTCGACCGGAACCTGATAAGTGGCACCGCCCACGCGGCGCGAGCGCACTTCGATCTGCGGCTTCACGTTGGTGAGCGCATCGTGGAACAGCTGGATCGGGTCAGACTTGGCCCGCGTTTCCATGGTTTCGAGCGCACCATAGACGATGCTTTCCGCGACCGACTTCTTGCCGTCCATCATGAGGTTGTTCATGAACTTGGACAGGATCTGATCCTTGAACTTCGGATCGGGCAGGATTTCCCGCTTCTCGGGACGACGACGACGTGACATGTTTGCTGACTCCTTCGGAGTGCGGCGATCACCTCCGTGATCGCCTTGCGGCTCCGGCCCACTCCCCCTCCCCACACCCAGATGCTACCTTCGCAAAGGTGGCCGGGAGGGGGAGCGGTCCTGCGCCGCAGCGTTGAACCTTACTTGGGCCGCTTGGCACCATACTTGGAGCGCGAACGCTTGCGGTCCTTGACGCCCTGCGTATCGAGCACGCCGCGCAGGACGTGATAGCGCACACCTGGAAGGTCGCGCACACGCCCGCCGCGGATCAGCACGACGCTGTGTTCCTGCAGGTTGTGGCCTTCGCCCGGGATGTACGAAATGACTTCGCGCTGGTTGGTCAGGCGGATCTTGGCGACCTTGCGCAAAGCCGAGTTCGGCTTCTTCGGGGTCGTGGTATAAACGCGGGTGCAAACGCCGCGCTTCTGCGGGTTCTGCTCCATCGCAGGGACCTTGGACTTGGTCTTCTGCGGAACGCGGCCCTTGCGGACCAGCTGGTTGATCGTAGGCATGAAGTACTCTTCACCTTGATTGTGGCCCTGGCGGCAGGGTGAAGAGATTGCGAATCGCGAACGCGCCGATCGCGGGGCCTTGCCCCGCCGGACTGCATGCACGAGCCGAAAACGCTCCACCCGGCTGAAAAGACCGGGTTACTTTGACGGATTACCCTTGCGAGAAGGACGCACCGGCAATGTTCAGCTCAACCGGAGAGGCGCAAGCCCGAGCCCCGGAAGTGGCGGCCCTTAGGGGGAATGTTGGATTTGGTCAAGCTGGGGGTTTGAGATTGGCGATGGACGCCGCGACATTTCCAGCCATTGCTGCCGATCCACGGCAACAGGGCACGCAGGGTCAGGAATCGAAACACCGGTCACCAGGCCGCTTTGCCGATTTGTAAACCGCTGCCTGCTAAGCGTAGCTCGTCAACATCGTGAGTTACCCCCTTGAGCAAGTCACCATTCGATTTCTTCAAAGCTCTTGGCGAAGCGGCAAAGCTCGTCGAGGAGGTTAGCAAGGCGGCCGCCAAGCATCGCGATTCTGGCGGAAAATCGCGTGGACCTCTATCGACTGAGGATCTTGCGGTGGGAATATTCGATACCTTCGCCAAGACCTTTTCTTCATCCGACAGGGACAGTTCGTCAGCCGGAGGTACCGGCCAACCGCCGCGTAGCCGTCCGGCGCGCGATCGCGATCGGGGCGAGGATCGAGCCCAGCGCGCAGCACTGGCGCACGCCTTCCAGTTGATGAGGGGAGCGTTGATTGAGGCAACCCGCCAGGCGACGAGGGACTTCCAAAGTTCCAAGACGGCGGTGATGAAAGACATCGAAAGCCAGTTGTTGCGGCTGAAACATGAACGCGCCGTGTTGGTGCGTGCGCCAGACCAAATGCCGCTGGTCGACCCGGACAAGGCGGCAACCTTTTTCAGCGACATTGCGGCGCGTGAGGCACTGCTGGCCCAGCAGCTGGAACAGATCTACGCTGATCTGCAACCGACCTATCGCGCCATCGCCGAGAGAATGGCCGCCGAACAAACCCCCGCCCCGACCATGGAATGGGCTGAACGGGCAGAACAAGAACGATTGCGGCTATTGGCCATGGCGCGCGCGCACCTCAAGCAAGTCGGCGGCAAGGCGGCGGACCTTGCGGACGAGCTGGAGCGATTTCGCGCCGAGGTGCAGGCGACGGATTTCACCGCTGCCAAGGCCGGGTTCGATCCTGCCCAACCGCTGCTGCGCCAGTTTCGCAAGGGAATGATGCTGGGCGCGATGGACCTGGTGCAGATCCGTAGGATGATCGACGCGGAATGGACCGCGCAGCACGCGGCATTTGCCAAGCTGTCTTTCAAGGACGTGTTACGCACTGCCGGAGAATGGCAGCGAGACGGGATGTCAGCCGAGGCGACCGATTTCGTCATCGCCATGTTCCGGCGCCTGACCCTATTTCAGGCGCTTCGGGAAATGGGGCTCGACAAAGCCGATGCATTTAAACCTGATCCCCCGGCAAAGCAGGTCCCTGGCGCTGATCGGCCCAGTGGCGCGGAATTGTTGACCCGCTTTCCGGGAGATTTGCCGCTGACCACCGATGATCAGCGTGACCGCCTGATCGATGCGCTGGTTTTGGCATCGGAATGTTCCCTGCCGCCAACAGAAATCTTCGCTCTCCGTCAAAGCCTTGGGCAGCTCACGCCTGTGCCGGTGGCGCAAGGCGACGAAGCACGACTGGGGCACTATCACCAACTGCATGCGCGGCTGGAAGCCAGCGCGCTGGAGACTATCGGCAAAGCGACGGGCCAGAAGTGTCAGAATTACTTCATGCCGCTACATCTCGTGCTGCTGCGGCAACTGCGCGATGCAGCCAGCATCGCTGCACCAAGCGCCGCGCTGGCAGCTTGGGAGCGCCACCTCGCCAATCGCGAAGCGATCCGGGCGGATATGTTCAGCAGGGCCTCGGCCTTCTGGCAGCCGCTGCTGACAGTGGTGATCGACAGCCCCAGCGTTTCCGACAATGAGAAGTTCGTAAATGACCGTACCCTGCTGGAACCGCTGTCGCACATGGACCCGGCGGCCCGCGCAGTCGTTCTGGATGAGGCCACGGCGCTCTTCAAAGCCTTCCGCAACACTGCATTCGGCATGGCGAGCAAGGCCGATGGCTGGCTGTCGATCACGGCCCCGTTCGGCAGTTCCCAGCGCGATCGGGTGCGGACATTGATCGACGTGCTGAGCATGACGGATGCAGTGCGGGCAGCCTATTTTGCGCCCCCGCCCGAAGCGCCGCCGCTGGGCAAGTTTGCCGATCTGGTCACACAGCTGGCGGCGCGCCGCAACCACTTCAACGATGGACCCTTTGGGCAGGCGATGCATGCGCTGGACTTCGCCGCCGCCGATCGGGAAGTTCAGCACTGGCTGGCCGCTGCCCCGCAATCACCCCTGCGTGATGCGATGCTGCAATTCGATCCTGCCACCTTGCGCATCAGTGACCGCGAGGGGTTTGACCGCCTTTGCGCCCGCCCTGCAACGGCGGCGGTGGGGCTGGACTGGTCCGGCCACGTAACGTGCGAAGTTTCCGCACCTGGCCAAGGAGTGCCATTTGAAATGAGCGCATATGGCCGCGGGGCCTTCCCGGAGGGCGAATTTGGCGTTGAAATGTTGCGGTCTCATGCGCGAAACCCCTTTCCGTGGCAGGGCATGTTCGACGACGTCGCAGTAGACATGGATGTGGAAGGGATCGCCCCGCTGGTCCTGCAACTGTATCCATTCCGCGGCGAGGTGCGAGACGACTGGGGCAAGGAATTGCGCGCCTATCACAGCGCAATGGACGAGCTTTGCACGGCATTCATGTTCCTTGTGCTGAACCGGCTGATCGCCCGGGAACTGGCGGCTAAGCCGCCCGCGCGCGCTGTGCCGGTCATAGTCGGCACGCATGATTTCGGCTATTTCGACCCCGTCATTCACGATGCGGGTTTGAGATAGCAGCCGTTCGCAGAACACACGGCGTCGGCCAACAATCGCGAACGCAATCGCGATCATTGGGGCGCCTTGCCGCTCGTCAGACCACCAATCGGTACCCAACCCCGGGGACATTGACGATCAGTGCGGGATGGGCCGGATCGTCCTCAAGCTTCTGGCGCAGTGCCCTTACCGCGACCCGCAGATAGTCGACATGGTCCTGTTGCGCCGGCCCCCAGACGGCCCGCAGCAGTTGGGCATGGGTAAGCACCTTGCCGGCATGCTTGGCAAGTTGCCCAAGGACCGCGAATTCCTTCGGGGTCAGGTGCACCTCTTCGCCGTTGCGGGTAACCCGCCGGTGGTGCAGTTCGATCGACACCTGACCGAGCGGAATCGCCTCGTACTGGGCGCCGGGATCGACATCGACGAGGTTGTCGATATGCGCCTCGACCCCGGCAATTTCGGTGTCCAGTTGCGCCACCAGGGACCGGTCGGTTGCGCCTTCCCGCCTGACCGCTCGCAGCGCCGACTGGATCGTCTTGATCCGCGGCTTGATGTCGTCCCCGATCGAAGTGAGCAGGGCCGAACGCAACCGGTCGCGCGCGCGCAGGGCGGCCGTACCGCGTGCCTCACCATCAAGGCGGGCCCGCTCAAGCGCCAGCGCCATCTGATCCAGCATGCTCTCGAACAGCAGCTGGTGATCGTCCGTAACGGGCGGTGTGCCGTCGCTGCGGGCAAGGCCGACCGCCGCGATGACCAATTCGCCGGACGAGACCGGGTAAAACTGCCAGTCTGCTTGCGGCACGCGCTTTTCGCGGCGGCCAGAACGCTCGCCCGACTGCAGGGTATAGGCGGCAGCGGCAAGGTCGCTGGGACTAAGGGATGTCTCGTCGGTTGAATTGGCAAGCGCCTGCGGCACGTCCTGTCCGCTCAAGACGACAACGTGGCAATCCAGCAGCTGGGCCAGCTGGTTGACACCGACCGCGGCCACGTCTGTCT
>JAFLDC010000192.1 GCA_017302775.1 Sphingomonadales bacterium | reverse complement strand
CCTGGATTGCCAGCCAGCATCGGCTGAGCTTCGCGCGCGCCGGTAAAACCCGGCCGCTCAGCCTGGATGATTTTTCGGCCCACGGCGGGTGGCAAGGGCTGGTGCGAGCGCGCTCCATGCCGCCCGCCGAGGTCGTGGCCGAGGTGCTGGCATCGGGACTGCGCGGGCGCGGTGGCGCGGGTTTTCCGGCCGGTATCAAATGGCGAACGGTTCTGGAGGCACCGGGCCCGGTCAAATACATCGTCTGCAATGCCGACGAAGGCGACAGCGGAACTTTTGCCGACCGGATGTTGATGGAAGGCGATCCCTTCCAATTGCTTGAAGGTATGGCCATCGCTGCCCATGCGGTGAATGCTTCGCGGGGCTACATCTACGTCCGCAGCGAATATCCGCGTGCCATTGCCAAGCTGAACGCGGCAATCGCCCTCGCCGCCGAGCGACTGGCGCCGTTCCAGGTCGAAGTGCGGGTCGGCGCCGGTGCCTATGTCTGCGGCGAGGAAACGTCGCTGCTCAACTCGATTGAAGGCAAACGCGGCGAAGTACGGGCCAAGCCGCCGCTGCCGGCACTCCAGGGGTTGTTCGGGTGCCCGACGGTGGTCAACAACGTGTTGACCCTTGCTGCCGTTCCGCACGTGATCAGCGACGGCGGCGCTGCGCTTTACGCAAGCCTGGGGGTCGATCGCTCCAGGGGAACCATGCCAATCCAGCTTGCCGGCAACGTCCGGCATGGCGGATTGTACGAAACCGCATTCGGCATCACCCTGAATGAACTGGTCAACGATATTGGTGGCGGGACGGCATCCGGACGTCCGGTCAAGGCGGTGCAGGTCGGCGGGCCGCTGGGAGCCTATGTTCACCCCAGCCAGTTCCACCTGCCATTCGATTACGAGGCCTTTGCCGGCGCTGATGCCCTGATCGGCCATGGCGGCATTACGGTGTTTGACGATAGGGTGGATATGAGCGCCATGGCGCGTTTTGCATTTGCGTTCTGCACGGCTGAAAGCTGCGGCAAATGCACACCCTGCCGGATCGGCTCAACCCGCGGGGCCGAGCTTATCGACCGGCTCTGTGCAGGTGATCCGGACCAGACCGACGCGGTCGCGGCGCTGCCGCAGATGCACAATGCGCGCAAGACGACGCGCAGCCGGGCCGAGGAGCTGCAACTGCTGGAAGACCTGTGCGAGACAATGCAGTTCGGATCGCTGTGTGCGCTTGGCGGGTTCACGCCCTACCCGGTGCGAAGTGCCTTGAAACACTGGCCGGAAGATTTCGGATGATCCTGGGCGCGGTTCTTGCCGGGGGCAAGTCCACCCGTTTCGGCAGCGACAAGGCGCTCGCCGAATTGGCAGGCGAAACGTTGCTGGTCCGGGCAGTGGATCGGCTTGCCGGATGGTGTGAGAAGGTCGTGGTCGTTGGCCGTAAGCAGGCCCCAGCCCCGACCCTGCCCGATCGCCCGCGCGCCGGAATGGGACCACTCGGCGGGTTGGCGGCAGCACTCTACGACGCCCGGGATGAGGGCTATGAACTGGTTCTGACCTGCGGCGTAGACTCGATCGCCCTGCCGGAGAATTTGCCAGAGTTGCTCACGCCAGCGCCCGCATATCTCGTCGATCAGCCAGTGGTTGGGTTGTGGCCGGTGAGCGCGATCAGGCAGCTGGAAATGATCTTGCATGGCGACGGCCGCCATTCGGTGCGCGCTTTTGCCGAAGCGATCTGCGCCCGGGCAGTAGAAACGCTCCAACCGACCATCAACATCAACACGCCGGCCGATCTGGCTGCAGCGGAGAAGCGCCATGGGCTATGAACCGCAGGCTGATTACGGCACGCCCGCCGTGCAGTCGGACTCCCATGTCAGCCTCACCATCGATGGGCGTCGGGTAACGGTCCCCGCCGGGACCAGCGTGATGCGGGCAGCGGCGGTTTGCGGGGGTTCCATCCCGAGCCTGTGCGCGACCGACAGCGTCAAGGCATTCGGATCATGCCGGATGTGCCTGGTCGAAGTGGACGGGATGCGGGGAACCCCGGCCAGCTGCACCACACCTGTCCGTCTGCGCAAGGGCGTGATGGAACTCTACATCTCCGACCATCCGCTTGATTGCCTGACCTGCAGTGCCAACAACGATTGCGAGTTGCAGGACACGGCCGCGGAGGTAGGTTTGCGTGACGTGCGCTATGGCTATGGCGGCGCCAACCACCTTGGCCTCGCGGTCGATGCATCGAACCCCTATTTCGATTTTGACCCCAGCAAGTGTATCGCCTGTTCACGCTGCGTACGCGCCTGCGATGAGGTGCAGGGCACGCTGGCGCTCACCATCGCCGGGCGCGGCTTCGGATCGGCTGTCAGCGCGGGACAGGCTGCTGACAGCTTTCTGTCCAGCGAATGCGTGAGTTGCGGGGCCTGCGTTCAGGCCTGCCCGACGGCGACCTTGCAGGAAAAGGCGATCAAGGAGATCGGCAAGCCCGAACGCGCCGTTGTCACAACCTGCGCTTATTGCGGGGTCGGCTGCACCTTCCGTGCGGAAATGAAGGGTGAACAGCTGGTCCGCATGGTGCCATGGAAGGATGGCAAGGCCAATCGCGGGCATTCTTGCGTCAAGGGCCGGTTCGCCTGGGGCTACGCCCAGCACAAGGACCGTATAACCACGCCGATGATCCGCGAAAGCGTTGACGAGCCATGGCGCGAAGCAAGTTGGGAAGAGGCGCTGCGCTTCGCCGGCGATCGGCTAACTGCGATCAAGGCACAGTACGGCGCTGGAGCCCTTGGCGGGATAACGTCGAGCCGCTGCACCAACGAGGAGGTCTGGCTGGTGCAGAAGCTGGTCCGCGCAGGCTTTGGCAGCAACAACGTTGATACCTGCGCGCGGGTTTGCCATTCCCCGACGGGCTACGGCCTGTCCAAGACGTTCGGCACCAGCGCCGGAACGCAAGACTTCGACAGCGTGATGAACGCTGACGTGGTCATGGTAATCGGTGCAAACCCGACTGACGGTCATCCGGTCTTCGCCAGTCGGCTCAAGCGGCGTCTGCGCCAGGGGGCCAAGTTGATTGTGATTGATCCGCGAAGGATCGATCTGGTTCGCTCCCCCCATATCGAGGCGGCGCATCATCTGGCGCTGCAGCCCGGCACCAACGTCGCGGTGCTGACGGCGATGGCCCATGTCATCGTCACCGAAGGGCTGGCCGCCGAAGCGTTCATCCGCGAACGTTGCGATTGGGATGAATATCAGGACTGGGCGCGGTTCGTTTCCGACGATCGGCACAGCCCGGAACGGCTTGAGCCCGTTACCCGGGTGCCCGCTGCCGAATTGCGCGCTGCCGCCCGGCTCTATGCCACCGGTGGCAACGGTGCGATTTACTATGGCTTGGGGGTGACAGAGCACAGCCAGGGCAGCTCCACCGTGATGAGCATCGCCAACCTCGCCATGGCTACCGGGAACGTCGGTCGCACCGGGGTTGGCGTCAATCCCCTGCGCGGCCAGAACAATGTTCAGGGAAGCTGCGACATGGGCAGTTTTCCGCACGAACTGCCGGGATATCGCCATATCTCCGGCGGCGAGGTGCGGGCGCAGTTTGAGGAGGAATGGGGCGTTCGGCTTGACCCGGAACCGGGCCTGCGCATTCCCAACATGCTTGACGCGGCGCTCGACGGCTCATTCCGCGCGATTTACATTCAGGGTGAAGATATCCTGCAATCCGATCCCAATACGCATCACGTCGCGGCCGGCCTCAAGGCGATGGACTGCGTGATAGTCCATGACCTGTTCCTCAACGAAACCGCCAACTATGCGCATGTATTCCTGCCCGGTTCCACCTTTCTGGAGAAGGACGGCACTTTCACCAATGCCGAACGGCGCATTCAGCTGGTACGCAAGGTTATGGAGCCTGCTGCCGGTTATGCTGACTGGCAGGTGACGCAGCAACTGGCGCGCGCGATCGGGCTGGATTGGAACTATACGCACCCATCGGAAATCATGGACGAGATTGCGCGGCTTACCCCCAGTTTCGCCGGTGTTTCATTCGATCGCCTCGATCAACATGGCTCGCTCCAGTGGCCGGTGAACGCTGCCGCGCCGGATGGAAGTCCGATCATGCACGTCGACGGTTTCGTGCGCGGCAAAGGCAAGTTCATGGTGACGGACTATGTGCCGACAGACGAGCGTACGGGTCCACGCTTTCCGTTGTTGCTGACCACCGGGCGCGTGCTCAGCCAGTATAATGTCGGGGCGCAGACCCGGCGGACGGCGAACAATATCTGGCATGAACAAGACCTCCTGGAAATTCATCCCACTGACGCTGAAAATCGCGGGATCAAATCGGGTGACTGGATCCGCCTGGCGAGCCGCACCGGCGAGACGACCCTGCGTGCGGACGTGACCGACCGTGTCGCGCCGGGGGTGGTTTACACGACCTTCCATCACCCGGCGACGCAGGCCAATGTCGTCACGACCGAGTTTTCGGATTGGGCAACAAACTGCCCGGAATACAAGGTGACGGCCGTGCAGGTAACGCCAAGCAACGGCCCGACTGAGTGGCAGGAAACCTATGCCTCGTGGTCCGAGAGGAGCCGCCGCATCGCGCGCCTGCCGGCGGAGCAAGGGTGATGGAGCTTGATCGGCTGACCTATATGGCCAATCAGATCGCCCGGAACCTTGCCGCGCATGGCGAGGCCGCGGCGATCGAGATGACTGTGCAACACCTGCGGGATTACTGGGATCCCCGGATGAAGTCCGCGATTGTATCGGGGGGGCTTGCCGGTCTTGATCCGATTGCGCGTGCCGCCGTCAGTCAGCTCGCCAAGGGCTGACTGTCGCGTCTGTCCAATTGGTCTGCCGTTCCATGCGGTATCGCCGAGGCATGAAAATCATGCCCCTCGCACTGATAGCACTGTCGCTGAGTTTGCCGGGCGCTGTCACTGCCGCAACAGGCGATCCCAAGGCCCCGCTCGTCAAATCACTGAAGCGCGAGCTTCGCAAAGGCTTTCAGCCGGTAACGGACCGCGAAATCCGGGATGCGATCGTTCCGGTCGACATCAATTCGGACGGCATCGACGATTGGCAAATCAATTTCAGCCCGCTGGGTTCCGCCTGGTGCGGAACGGGCGGATGCCGTTACCAGCTATGGCTGGGCAGTGCCAAAGGCCTCCCGCGGCTGGTGTTCGATCGCCAGATGCGCGAGGTCACCATCGTCAAGCGGCAGGGGCGCACCGTTTTCGTGTTCGATTTCCATGGCAGCCAATGCGGCGGGTTTGGTGCAGAGGCCTGCCCGGGTGAATTTGCCTGGGACAAGCGCAGCGGCACATTCGCCCTGCAGCCAACGCCGGGCAAACACACCGGGCTGGCCAAACCCATCGTCAGGATCTGGTAGCCTTCAGTAAGAACGCGGCAAGCCCAGAACGTGCTCGGCCAGATATGACAGGATCAGATTGGTACTGATCGGCGCAACCGTGTAAAGCCGCGCTTCACGGAACTTGCGTTCGACATCGTATTCCTCAGCAAAGCCGAAGCCGCCGTGGGTCTGCACGCACATGTCGGCCGCAGCCCAGCTGGCCTCGCTCGCCAGCAGCTTCGCCATGTTGGCTTCTTCGCCCGGGTTGCCCCCCTGATCGTAAACCTGCGCGGCGTGGTGCACCATCAGTTCGGCAGCCCGCATTTGCGCATAACAGCGTGCTATCGGAAACTGGACGCCTTGATTCTGGCCAATCGGCCGGGCGAAGACTGAGCGGTTCTTGGCATAGTCGGTCGCCTTGTCGATGAACCATTT
>JAFLDC010000191.1 GCA_017302775.1 Sphingomonadales bacterium | reverse complement strand
GCAGCTTGCCGGTTCCGGCAAGGGCCGCCACCGGCGCAAGCAGCAGCACGGCCGCACATGACGTCAGGAGCGCTCGGCTCATCGCTCAATCGTCCCGACGCGGCGGATCTTGCGCTGCAGCTGCATCACCCCGTAGAGCAGTGCCTCGGCAGTGGGCGGACAGCCCGGGACGTAGATGTCCACCGGCACGATCCGGTCACACCCGCGCACAACGCTGTAGCTGTAGTGGTAGTAGCCGCCGCCATTGGCGCAGCTGCCCATCGAGATAACGTACTTGGGCTCTGACATCTGGTCATAGACCTTGCGCAGCGCCGGCGCCATCTTGTTGCACAGCGTGCCTGCCACGATCATCACGTCCGACTGGCGTGGGCTTGCGCGCGGCGCGACGCCAAACCGCTCCATGTCATAACGCGGCATGTTGACGTGGATCATCTCGACCGCGCAGCAGGCGAGACCGAAAGTCATCCACCACAGGCTGCCGGTACGGGCCCACTGGAACAGGTCTTCGGTCGAAGTGACAAGGAACCCCTTGTCATTGACCTCGGAATTGAGGCTGTTGAAAAAGTCCGCGTCCGGCGGGGTGATGTCAGGCCGGTTCCACAGCGGACGGCCAATCGCGTCGAGTTGATCGGTCATTCCCAATCCAGAGCCCCCATCTTCCACGCATAGACCAGGCCCAGCACCAGTTCACCGATGAATACCATCATCGTGATCCAGGCGCCCCACCCCATTTCCAGAAAACTGACCGACCACGGAAACAGGAACGCTGCTTCCAGATCGAATATGATGAACAGAATCGCGACCAGGTAAAATCGCACGTCGAACTGGCTGCGCGGCTCCTCGAACGCGGGAAAACCGCATTCGTACTCACTGTTTTTATCAGCCGTCGGCTGATGCGCGCCGGTCAGCCGCGCCACGCCCATCGGCAGAAACACGAACAGCGCCGAAAGCGCGAAGGCGATCCCCAGGAAGATCAGGATCGGCAGGTATTGTGACAGGTCTACCAAGGGGCTGACTCGCCTTGTGAACAGATAGCCGCGCCCTAATCCCCGCGCCGCCCGCGTGCAAGGGGGCCTGCCCTCAGATTCAGGGAAAAACGACGCTGCGCGGCTATTTCCCCCACCCTTGCCCCACCAGACAAGGAAGATTGCCGCTTACTTCTTCAATTCGCGGGCCAGGGTTGCGTGCGTGGCCTTGCCGTAGGGCGGCTTGAAGCCGGACAGGCTGGCGATGTCCATTCCGGACTGCTTGTAGACAGCGCGGGCGTGGCTGAAGGTCTTGAACCCGTCGATGCCGTGATAGTTGCCCATCCCGGACGGACCAACACCGCCAAACGGCAAATCCTCCATCGCATTGTGGAAGAGGACATCGTTGACGGTCACCCCGCCAGAAATCGTCCGGGTCAGGACTTTCTCCTCCTCGGCCTTGTCATTGCCGAAATAGTACAAGCCCAGCGGACGATCGTGGCTGTTGACATAGTCAATGGCGGAATCAATCGAATCATAGGTCATGACCGGCAGGATCGGACCGAAGATTTCCTCCTGCATCACTTTCATATCATCATTGACGTTCCGCACGATTGTCAGCGGCATCTTGTTGCCGTTCGAAGCGGCGAAATCCTCGCCTGCCGGGTTCACCTCGATCAATTCGGCGCCCTTCTCGCGCGCATCGGCGAGATACCCTTGAAGCCGTTCGTAATTCCGTCCGTTGACCACCGACGTGTAATCGTCATTGGCCAGCAGCGCCGGATACATCGCTGCCACCCCGCTGCGGACGCTGTCGATCACAGCATTTTCCTGATCCTTGGCTACCAGCAGATAGTCCGGGGCCAGGCAGATCTGGCCGGCATTCATCATCTTGCCCAATGCGATCCGCTGCCCCGCTTTCGCCTTGTCGGCGCTCCGGCCGATGAATGTCGGCGATTTTCCGCCGAGCTCGAGCGTAACGGGCACAAGATTTTCCGCCGCCGCGCGCATGATATGCTTGCCGACGCTGGTCGCGCCGGTGAAGATCAGATGATCGAACGCCAGTTTCGAAAAGGCCGAGCCGACCTCAACCCCGCCGGTGAACACCGCCATCTCGTCTGCGGCGAAATATTGCGGGACCACTTCGGCGAACAGGTCGGCGACCCGCTCGGTAAATTCACTCGGCTTGATCATCGCCCGGTTGCCGGCTGCCAGGATCCCGGCCATCGGCACCATCACCATACCCACCGGGAAGTTCCACGGTGCAATCACCCCGACGACGCCCTTGGGTTGATAGACCACCTTGGCCTTTGCCCCGAGCAAGCCCAGCGGAAACATCGCCTTGCGGCTTTCATCGCGGCTCCACGCCGAAAGGTGCTTCTTGGCGTGCTTGAGCGCGCCTACCGACGGCATGATATCGGTCATCAGGGTCTGCTCGGTGCTGCGATGGCCGAAATCGGCGCTGACAGCCTTGGCAAAGGCATCCTTGTGATCGATCAGCAAGGCAATCGCACGGTCAATCCGATCGCGCCGGACCGAATGCGCCTCAGGCATGGCCGACGTAAAGGCGGCGCGCTGGCTGGTCAGAACGCCGTGCATTCGTTCGATTTCAGCTGTACTCATCGCCGGTTCCTTCCCAGTTTCACTTTGCCACCTTTTCCGACATCTGCCATCGCGTGGCAAGACTTAAGGCAGACCAAAAGCAGTAGCCATTCCTGTCGGTGCGGGTCTAGGCTGCGGAGACTGCAGCAAAGAGGAAAGACAAGGTCCATGAACAAGTTAGTGCAATTCGCCTTCTCAGCCATGATGGCTTTGGTTGTGATGGGTTCTTCATCCCCTGCCAACGCCAAGAATGTGGTGGCCGATGTGGACCAAATTGCCAGCGTTCTGCAGAGCGCCGGTTACAAGGCCGAAATCAAGGAAAGCGCAGAGGAGAAGGGCAATCGCTACATCCGCTCGAGCGCATCGGGATACAATTTCACCATTCTGATGTACGGGTGTGATGAGACCTACAAAAATTGCAAGAGCGTGCAATTCTATACGGCCTTCACCAGCAAAAGGCCGCCGACGCTGGATCAGATGAACACTTACGCACGCCAGAACCGGTGGGGCCGGGTCTATCTGGACAAGGATGGTGATCCGGCGATCGAATTCGATTTGGATCTGGAAGTGGGCGGCATGTCGGAAGCCCTGTTTCTGGACAACATCGCCTATTGGGAATCGATCATGGTCGGGTTTGCAAAGTTCGTATTCGGCAAGGAGTAACGCACCTGCGATTGCTTTTGCTGCGACGCAGCATTAGGCTGGCGCTGTAGCTTTGCCGCGCTTGTTGAAGGAACCGTACCCATGGCTCAGATTTCCGCTGCCGACCCGATCGTCATCCTGTCCTACGCACGCACCCCGATGGGCGGAATGCAGGGGGCCCTGGCCGATGTCAGCGCCACCGATCTCGGGGCGACTGCAATCAAGGCTGCAGTTGAGCGGGCCGGTGTCGATGGTGATGATGTCGAGCGGGTGTACATGGGCTGCGTCCTGCCAGCCGGGCTCGGCCAGGCTCCCGCCCGGCAAGCAACAATCAAGGCCGGTCTGCCCAAATCGGTCCAGGCCACCACGGTCAACAAGGTATGCGGGTCTGGCATGCAGACTCTGATCATGGGGGCCGAGGCCCTGGCCGCCGGATCGATCGACCTGATCGTGGCAGGCGGCATGGAAAGCATGACCAATGCGCCCTACCTGCTCAAAAAGCACCGTTCAGGTGCACGAATCGGTCACGACACTGCCTATGACCACATGTTCCTTGATGGCCTGGAAGACGCCTATGAGGCGGGACGGGCGATGGGTACCTTCGCGCAGGATACAGCGAATGCCTATCAGCTGACCCGCGAAGCGCAGGATGGCTATGCGATCGAATCGCTGCGCCGGGCCCAGGCAGCAATCAGCGACGGCGCGTTCAAGGGTGAAATTGCCCCGGTTACCGTGGTCAGCCGCGCGGGCGAAACCGTGGTCGATACCGACGAACAGCCCGGTAAAGGCCGGCCGGACAAGATCCCGGCGCTCAAGCCCGCCTTTGCCAAAGACGGAACGATTACGGCCGCAACCTCCAGCTCGATCTCGGATGGTGCGGCCGCACTCGTCGTGACCCGGTCCAGCGTGGCCCAGGCCAAGGGCCTTTCGCCCGTGGCCACGGTCATCGCCGTTGCGGCACATGCCCAGGAACCCAAGGACTTTACCGTGGCCCCGGTTGGCGCGATCAACAAGGTATTGGAAAAGGCCGGGTGGGCTCTGGCCGATGTCGACCTGTTCGAAGTCAACGAAGCCTTCGCTTGCGTCGCGATGTTTGCCATGCACGATCTTGGCATCGCGCATGACAAGATCAACGTCCATGGCGGCGCAACCGCGCTGGGCCATCCGATCGGCGCATCGGGTGCGCGGATCGTCACCACTCTGATTGCGGCGCTGCAACGCCATGGCAAGAAGAAGGGCGTGGCCAGCCTGTGCATCGGCGGCGGCGAAGCCACTGCCGTTGCGATCGAACTCGCCTGAAACGACAAACGCGACAATTTATGACAAATGCGGGAGGTTTTGTTACCTCCGGTTGATCTGGCGTTCAGGCACCCAAGCCGATTTCATGGCCGTGACCGGGCAATTTCGCTCGGTTCACGCTTCCAATAGGAGACAGCCATGAAGACCAAGCTTATCGCCATAGCCCTGGGTGCGGGGCTGTTGCTGCCGACCGCGGTGCAGGCCCGTGTGACCCGGGGCGAACTGCGCCACGACGTTCACCAAGTCCGGGAAGAAAAGCGCGATCTCAGGGAAGAACGCCGCGAACACGACTGGCGCGGCGTGCGCGAGGAACGGCGCGAACTTGGCAAGGCCAAGCGCGAGCTAAAGCGGGACACTTACCGGTTCCACCGTCAGCACAAGCATCGGCGCTAACCCCGTGGACTTTGCGCAGGGGACGTACTCAGGGCTCCCCTGCGCCCCATAAGCGGTCCTGCGCAACGAAACCCTTGCGCATGCCGACGGTGAAGTCGCACCAGCCCTTGCTGCATTCGCCCAGCAATCCGACAACGCCCGGCGCCATGCGCCACAGCAGCTTGCCGTTGGCTGTGCCGGAATCGCGCATATCGGTTGGCTCACGCCCTTGCACATAGGCCGTCCGCTGACGCGTCAGGAACCGGGCCAGGACCCAGCCCTGCGCCCCGTCGGGATCACGGACCAGACGCCAGCCTTCCTTGATCCGCAGTACTTTCAGCGGCAGCAAGGGCCGCTTGTAGACCCACAGGATGCGATAGTCCTCTCCGGGCCCGACGCGCATGTTCACTTCGCTGACACGAATCGATGCCCAGTAAGGCGTATCAACGGCATCCTGCGCCAACGCCGGCAAAGCGAGGCCAAACAGCGCAAGAACAGGCAGGAATCGGCGAAGGAAAGCCATGGGTTCCCCTAGCCCGGCAGCATGGTCGGCTTCAAGCCGCTTGACCGGCCCCTTACCCCGCAATAGCGCTGCTGGCATGACCGTGGTGACTGAAAGCAAGCTTAATCGCCGTATTACCGGCAAACCGCGGGTCCATGTTACCCGTCATTTACTGCCATCTGTCGAGGCGCGGATGGCGGATCTGTTTGACGTAACGCTCAATATCGAAGATCGCCCGCAAACGCGCGATGAACTGATCGCGGCAATGCAGGCCAGCGATGTACTGGTGCCGACCGTAACAGACCGCATTGACGCAGGCATGCTCGAAGCGGCTGGTGACCGTCTTGGCCTGATCGCCAATTTCGGTGCGGGTACGGATCAT
>JAFLDC010000190.1 GCA_017302775.1 Sphingomonadales bacterium | reverse complement strand
GGCCAGTGGCCCGTAGTTGACGCCCGGGTAGTCTCGGCGCTGATTGATCACGCCGCCTTGCAACTGAATCGCGGCAAGGTTTTCCACAGTGACGGTGGTGTCGCCGCCGGTTTGCCAGTCGGTGTAGACCACGGTCAGCTCGTTGGGCAGTTCACCCCATTGCGCGCGCTCGAAACGCTCCAGCCGCACGATCTCGTCCGGCCCCAGTTGCGGCAGGTCGCTGACCCAGTAGTCGTCGCGCAGCAGCTTCAGCTCGAAGGTGCCTTGCTCCGGATCGGTGTAGAGAATGCCGCCGATGTGGTCGATGACCTGACTGATGAAGCTCTCGATGGGCTGCTGGCGCGTCCAGATCAGATTCAGGCCGAAGCCTTCATCCGACAGGGCCCACGCCGCATTCCAGAAACTCCAACCGATGCTGTCCTGCGGGTAGCCCATGCCCCAGTGCGGGTCGGTGAGGCACTGCACCAGGATGTGCGCCGGGTTCATGCCGACGCTGATTTCCCGGCCTTCGTCCTCATCCCAGGTGCGGACTTCGGAATCCCCCATCCACGCGTGATCATGCCAACCGGAATTGAAGCGACGCACCCGTACCGCCCACGGCTTGATGTACGGGTTGTTGGCTGCGAACAGGATCTTGCGCGCCACCAAGGACAACACGCCCCGAAATGCCGGAATGGAACTGCCGAGGCGACTCATCAGATAGTCGTTGCGTCCTTGCCCGGCATGACCAGAAAGCACATCGATGGTGCCGACCACGCCGCCTTCGCGCTCGTCGCCGCCAAACAGGGTTGGCTTGTTGATGCTCAGGCTGGTCAGCCCGTGGCCGGTGGACAGCGGCGCGCGGTCGGCATCACCCCACGCGGTACGGTCGCCCATCTGGATTTCCTGCACGGCATCGACGGGCCCCTGGCACAAGGCCAGATGCAGCCCCATCCGGTAGCGGTAGCCAACGGTTTGCGATTTGCTGCTGCCACCCATCAGCCTTGCTCCCGCTGGCTGGATTGATTGCGGGCGTGCTCGACCACACGTTGGGCCATTGCATCGCCGGTGGCCAGCAAGGTGTCGGCGTCACAGCCTTCACGCAGGAAAGCGCGGAAATCCAGGTCGTGACGCGCAAACCACGTACGCGTGCCGTTCGCGCACAGGCCCACGGCGCGCACGTGATCGATGGTGATGACGGTCTGCGTGGTCATTTCTTGCCACCTTTCTTCTTGATCGGATCGGCTTCGAGATCGCCATACCAGACGACGTTGGAGCCGCGCAGCAGCACGGTGCCGAACACGACCGGGATCGGTCGGCCTTCTTCTGCGGTGGGGGCATCGACGTCAGACAGGGATGCCGGTTTGGGTTCGGGCGGTTTCGGTGCGAGCGCGACCGAAACCAGCGCCGCCACCACGATGACGACGAGGTACCACATGGCGATGTCTCCAGGGATTCAGAACACGCCCGTCGAGAACGGGTTTTTGCTCGGGATGGCGGGAAAGCCGCCGTAGTTGTCGAGGTTGCCGAAGCGCGACTCGCACGTGGCCGTGCTGTGATCGCAGCCGACCGTCAGAAGTACCTCTGTGCCGACGTCTATGGCGACCGGATAGAGCAACTCGACGCCGCCACCGTAGTCATTGACGATCATGTGGCGGGCACCTTCCGAGGTTTGCAGCCAGCCACCGGCCAAGCCACCACTGACGCTGCCGGGTGTGCCACCGTCGAGATCGACGTTGCGGCCATTGCTGTTGCTCACAAAGGCGCTGGCAGAAATCGGTGAGACACCACAGGCAGCCGAATACAGCACGTGGGTCAGGTCACTGAGGCGGTCGCGGGGCTCTGGGTTTCTGTGTTCCGGATCAGCGCTTCACGTTGATGTGCAAGTCGAAGTCGATCTCGGACGGCAGCGAGAAACCGGAGGAGGGGAAAAAGTCAGAAAGGGTGTCAGGCAGCATGGAATTTCCTCGTGTCAGAAAGGGAAAAGCCGAAGCCAGTTATCTGACTTAGGCTCGGTGTGGTCTTTTCTTGTGCGACCAAAGAAATGATATATCCATGAAAATGATGCCCCCCACGATCAATTAGGCAGCTAACCGGTATGATTCTGGGGTAACCAAACGTGAGCCAGGATGCTTCTCATGACAGTCCCTAGTTACGACAAATTCATCGAACCGATTCTACGATTTCTGGCTGAGCACCCTGAGGGTGCTCCGGCCAAAGATGCCTATGAAGCAGCGGCGCAGGCACTGCAGATTTCTGACGATGACCGCCAAGAGCTGTTAGCAAGCAGTTCGCAGCCTGTGTACAGAAATCGGGCTGGCTGGGCACATGACCGGCTTAAGCGAGCCGGACTGTCTACGAACCCTCGACGTGGCTACTGGCAACTCACCGAACAAGGCTTAGCATTCGTAAGTGCACACGAAGCCCCCCTGTCCCCAAAGGAGATTGAGCAGTTGGCCATCGGGTTCATGGATGTTCGGCTACGACCTGTTGCACCAGGTGAGTTACCTAATGACGCCGCACTGCTTCCGGTAGAAGCCACCCCTATCACTAGCGCCGCCAGTCCTGACGACAGGCTCACAGAAGCAGTCACAGAGCTAAGGCGTACTGTAGCTATTGAGCTGCTGGAAACACTGGCCTCCGTTTCGCCCTCGTTCTTTGAAACCATCGTTTTGGATCTTCTTCACAGAATGGGCTACGGCGCAAGCAGAGCTGACATTCAACGGGTAGGAGGTTCGGGAGACGGTGGTATCGATGGAGTCATCTCTCTCGACAAGTTAGGCCTTGAAAAGGTCTACGTCCAGGCTAAACGTTGGCAACAAACGGTGGGGCGGCCTGAAGTGCAGGCCTTCTACGGTGCACTCGCAGGCCAGAGAGCTAACAAAGGAGTATTCATTACGACATCCGGCTACACAGCGCAGGCTTTAGATTTCGCCAAGTCTGTTGAGCGTGTAGTGCTGGTGGATGGCCGTCGCCTAGCAGAGCTAATGATCGACAACGAAGTCGGCGTTTCTGCTCGGACAGTCAAAGTACCAAAAATAGATAGCGATTACTTCGACGAAGAATCAACTTAACCGCAAGTCGATCCAAGTTTTCAGTTCTTGATGCTGGACGCCGTGAAACAGGGCGGGAAGTGCAGGTAGAAAAACTGGTTGCGAACTCAGCTCCGGGTCGCCAACCTGCACCGCTGAAAAGAGGACAGGGAATCGACCGGCATGCGAACTTTGCGCTCGCACAAACAAAAACGGCAACCTGTGAGGGTTGCCGTCTTCGCTTGGAATGCTTTGGTGGCCAATCGCGGAATCGAACGTAAGCGCCCGGCCAACCCATCTTTAAATTGACGCGTTAGACCGCGAAGATCGTGTCCCCTTAAAAACGATGGTGGACACTTTCGATGGAAATCCAGAAGCCAGGCCGGCGCAGGCGACATCATCCAGAGGAGTTCAAGCAGGCGGTGATTGCTGCGTGTTGCGAGCCGGGCGCCTCTGTCGCCGGCATTGCAATGGCCAACGGCGTCAATGCGAACCAGGTCCGGCGGTGGATGCGTGAGCGCGGTATTGAACCACCGACGCGGCGCCAACCAATGCCCGTCGTGCTCGAAACAGCGCCGGCGATCGCGCCTGCCTTCGTACAGTTGCCGATTGCCCCTGCGATGCCGGCATTGGGGGATATCCGGATCGAAGTCCGGCGCGGCAACACCGCGATCAAGGTGGATTGGCCGGTTCAAGCATCAGGCGATTGCGCCACCTGGTTGCGCGACTGGCTGCGATGATCCGGGTCGATGCCTTGTGGCTTTCGACCCGGCCGCTGGACATGCGGGCGGGAACGGAAACTATCCTGGCTCAGGTCGTCCAGATCTTCGGTGAAGCAAAGCCACACCATGCCTACCTCTTTGCCAACCAACGCGGCAACCGCCTGAAGGTGCTGGTGCATGACGGTTACGGCGTTTGGCTGGCGAACCGTCGTCTGAATCAAGGGCGCTTTCAACTCCGGCCAAGCGATGGCAGCGTGGCGCTCACCCGGGGGCAATTCGATGCCCTGATTCTGGGCCTACCCTGGGAACGGCTGGCCGATGGTGGCGTGATCCGGATTCTGTGACGGTCCACCAGTAGGGAAGTCCACGATGGCCGGCGGGGGCGCTGGCTGGCATCATCCCCGGATGTCGCTTCCCGCCAATATCGATCAACTCAGCGCCGATGAATTGCGCCGCCTGCTCGTTGAGCAAGACCGGGAACTCAACTGGCGCCAAGTGAAGATCGACAAGCTGACGCATGAAGTGGCGTACTACAAACGCCATTACTTCGGCGTCAAGGCGGAACGCTTGCCGGTTGAGCAGGGACAACTGTTCGAAGAAACCCTCGCTGCCGACATGGCGGCAATCACCGAAGAGTTGGCACAGCTTTCGGAAACGAAGCCCAAGGGGCAAGCCAAGCGCAAACCCCTGCCGCCGGAACTGCCGCGTACCGAGATTCACCACGAGCCGGACTCGACCACCTGCACCTGCGGCTGCCAGATGAAGCGCATCGGCGAAGATGTTGCCGAGAAACTGGACTACACCCCGGGCACCTTTACGGTCGAACGTCACATCCGTGGCAAGTGGGCCTGTACCGAATGCGAAACCCTGGTGCAGGCACCGGTGCCGGCCCATGTGATCGACAAAGGCATCCCGACCACCGGTCTGCTTGCGCATGTGCTGATCGCCAAGTATCTCGATCACCTGCCTCTGTATCGTCAGGAAGGCATCTTCGGCCGGGCCGGCTTGCCGATTCCGCAATCGACGCTGGCTGAATGGGTCGGCCAGATGGGGGTTGCCCTGCAACCGCTGGTCGATGCCCTGAAAGCCGAGATGCTCACCTACCCGGTGCTGCATGCCGACGAAACGCCGGTGGCGATGCTCGATCCCGGGGCCGGCAAGACCCATCGGGCTTATCTCTGGTCCTACAGCATCGGCGCCTTCGAGCCGGTCAAGGCGGTGATCTATGACTTTGCCGACAGCCGGGCGGGTAAACATGCCCGAGAATTCCTCGGCAACTGGCGCGGTACGCTGGTTTGCGACGACTACTCGGGGTACAAGGCCCTGATCGCTGACGGCGTGACCGAAGCGGGTTGCATGGCGCATGCGCGCCGGAAATTCTTCGACCTGCATGCCAACAACCAGAGCCAGATTGCGGGGCTGGCGCTGGCCACCATTCAGAAGCTCTACCAGGTCGAGCGGGAAGTCGCCGACCTGAGCCCGGACGAACGACGACGAATACGCCAGGAGCAGGCCAAGCCGATTCTGGATGAATTCCATGACTGGCTGAGCCGGCACCGATTGCAGGTGCCCAACGGGTCATCGACGGCTAAAGCGATCGATTACAGCCTCAAACGCTGGACGGCGCTCGCCCATTACCTCGGCGATGGCCAGGTACCGATCGACAACAACTGGATCGAGAACCGAATCCGGCCCATCGCCACGGGCCGGAAGAACTGGCTATTTGCCGGCAGCCTGCGTGCCGGCAAACGGGCGGCCGCCATCATGAGCCTGATCCAGTCGGCCAAGCTGAACGGCCATGATCCCTTCCTCTATCTCAAGGACATCCTCTCTCGCTTGCCGACTCAGCCCAACAGCAGAATCGGCGAACTGCTGCCGCATCGCTGGCAGCCTGAAATCTCGGCCTGAATCAGAAATCAACCTGGGTTTGCCGGGTGCTTACAATCGAACCACGGACACGCGGATTTTCAATCCGGCGTCTGCTAGCTGCTGCATAGCAAACTAACGATGGAGAAAACTCGTTCGTCCGCTATGGTTTAGGTTTGTTCGACGTCTGCCCCAC
>JAFLDC010000019.1 GCA_017302775.1 Sphingomonadales bacterium | reverse complement strand
TGCCCGACGGCTAGTTCACAGACAATCAATTGGCAGGCCAGAATGGACCGGGTTAGTGGATCGTCGGCTGGCACTTCGGTCAATCGTCGCTGCAACCCGAGAATGTCCTGGGTCGAAACGGGCGTGTCTTCGTAGACAAAGATCAGGGTGCCGACGTTGAGTATGTCTCGCTGCAGCCTCGTCAGATCACTTTGGTGCCGAGCGTTGGCCGCCGCATCGAGCAAGGCGCGCGATTCAGCGATAAGGCCGTCCTTCACGCCAAGATAGGCCTTCGCGAGCAGGATTCTGGGGTACTGCGTGGCAACGTCGTCGGGAATGTGTTGAAGCAAGCTGCGCAGGTAGCCAATTCCACCGAACAGGATGAGCTCCCATCCGCCGGCTTTCTCTACGAGGCTCGCACAGCGGTCAAAATCGCGCGCCTCGCGCGAATGCCGGACCGCCTCGGCCATAAATCCGTTGTCTTCGAACCATTGCGATGCCCGGCGGTGGACCTGGATGACCCCGTCGTCGCCGAAGCGTCGACGGAGTTCCTTCTGTAGAAATTCAGCAAAGAGATGGTGATAGCGATAGGACGAGTCATTGCCCTCGGCACGTATGACCAGTGCATTGAGTGGCTCCAGGTTGCCCAGGAGTGTTTCACTTCCACCCTTGCCTCTAATGGCATCGGCCAGTTCCGCCGTGAAACGCTCTACGACCGAAGTGACGCAGAGAAACTCCTGCAGCTCGTCGGGAAGGCCGCTCACGATCTGTTCCGCAAGATACGTGGCAATGTGACCGCTGTGTCCGTGAAATTTGTCAAAATGCCCCTTCGTCGGAGCATCTGTCACCACAAGCCGTGCGAGTTGAACCGCGACCGGCCACCCTTCGGTCCGATCATAGAGCAGGGAAAGCGCCTCGCTGTCGGTAGTCGGTTGAAAAACCGATGCGAGTTCTTCTCTCGAAAAGCGCAGGAATTCAGCTGTAAGTTCTTCAGCCTGACCGGACGCCAAAAGGGCCCCGATGTCGAATGGTAGCGGCGTCCTAGTCGAAGCAATGACCGTCAAGTTGCCAGGGGCGGTATTGAGCAGCTCTCTCAGAAGCGCATCGACTTTCGAAGCATTCACCCGGTGGTAGTCGTCCAGTACGAGGACGACCGGACGTTGAAGGGCCGCAACGGATTCCAGCAAGGCGGACAAGGCGGTGGAGAGACCGCCAGCAAAGAAACCCTCCTCCGCTCCGACCTCAAGTCCGCGCGTGGCAACGCCGACATTGGCGAACGTTGCGATCACATATGAGAGAAATTGGGCAGGCTCACGATCGCCCTCATCAAGACTTAACCAGGCGACAGTTGTCCCGTCCTCGATTTGCTTGCGGCACCATTCTGCGACCGTAGTCGACTTAGCATATCCTGCTGGGGCTATGACAACACCCAGGCCAAGGTCCAGCCAACCATCGAGCCGTTCGAGAAGCTTTGCGCGAAAGATCAAACGTGCATTCTTGCGCGGCATTTCAAGCTTGGACCGGAGTATCCAATGACGGGATTGGTCGGCTTGCTTAGGCTCATTCATGACGAGGCTTTCAGTTCGGTTCTTCGATCAAGCCGGAGCGACCGGAAGAAGTGTGGTTTCCTTGACCTGTTCCAGCACCGCGTAGGTTCGGGTTTCGCGCACTCCGGGAACCGAAGCGAGGATGTTGCCGAGGAATGTTCTGTAGGCCGTCATGTCCGAGACCCGCGCCTTGATCAGATAATCGAAGCCACCCGCCACCATGTGGCATTCGAGAATTTCGGGAATCGACCCGACGTGCTCGGCGAATGCGCGAAAAACATCGTCGGTCGTGCGATCGAGCAACACCTCCACGAAGATCAGCAGATCGCAGTCTAGGGCCTTGGGTTCGATGAGTGTCACCGTCGCCCGGATCACCCCGGATTCTCTAAGCCTGCGGACACGATCGTGACAGGCAGCAGGAGACAGACCGCACGTTTTGGCGAGATCCAGATTGGTGATTCGTCCGTCGCGTTGGAGGACATCAATCAATCGGCGATCCGTTGCATCTAACGAATATCGTTCACTCATGACCTAATAATGCCGCGATCAATTCCGAAAGCAATGCAAAAATGCGAAGCACATTCGTATCAATCAAAGTTAGCCTACTCTGGAAGCTACAATCCCTCCCGAAGGACGAGCGGAATGAACACGGGGCAGAACTGGGACGAACTCGACGCTGGGAAGTTTGCCGACGAGGCCGAAGTCATCGCCGCATTGATGGCCAGCGAACCGCTGGCGGCAGACGCCAGGCAAGCCGTTGTCAAGCTGGCAGCAGAACTGGTTTCGGGGGCTCGCACCTCGGCGCGCAAGCAAGGCGTAGTCGAGAGCTTCCTCAAGGAGTTTTCGCTCGGCACCCGCGAGGGACTCGCGCTCATGTGCCTGGCCGAAGCCTTGCTTCGCACGCCTGATGCCGAAACGCGTGACCGACTGATTGCCGAAAAAATCTCGATGGCCGACTGGGCGAGCCATCTAGGCAAGTCGGATAGCCTGTTCGTCAATGCGTCAACCTGGGGTCTGATGCTCACCGGCAAGCTCGTCGATGTCGATGAAGAGGCCAAGCGGGATGCTGGCCGCTATCTGAAGCGTCTGACGGCGAAGGCCGGGGAACCAGTAATTCGCCAGGCTGTCGCGGCAGCAGTGCGTATAATGGGCGAGCAGTTCGTGTTGGGACGCACGATCGGAGATGCGCTCAAGCGCGCGAAGCGCGAAAAGATGTTGTGCTCATTCGATATGCTCGGCGAAGGCGCCCGCACTGACGACGATGCAGAGCGCTATGCGCGCATCTATGCTGAGGCGATTGAAACCGTCGGGAAGGCCGCGAACGGCAACGGCCCCGAACAGGGCCACGGTGTATCGGTCAAGCTATCGGCACTGTTTCCCCGTTACGAAGCTGCACAGGAAGATCGGGTTTGGGCCGGGCTCTATCCGAGGCTCAAGGGACTGGCGCTGATCGCTGCACGTCACGATCTCAACTTTGCGATCGATGCCGAGGAGGCCGATCGACTGGTGCTTTCGCTGAAGCTGGTTGAGCGACTGGCGCACGAGCCCGAACTCGGCGACTGGCGCGGGCTTGGCGTCGTGGTGCAGGCGTACCAGAAGCGCGGCATCGCCGTTATCGAGCGGCTTGCGGACCTAGCGAGACGATCCGGACGGCGGATTATGATCCGCCTGGTCAAGGGTGCCTATTGGGACAGCGAAATCAAACGCGCGCAGGTGTCTGGCATGCCCGATTATCCGGTGTTCACGACAAAGGCCGCAACTGACCTGTCATATCTGGCGTGCGCAAAGGCTCTGATTGCTTCAGCCCCCATTCTTTATCCTCAGTTCGCAACGCATAATGCGCATACTCTGGCTGCGGTTCGTCACATGGCCGAAGAAGCGAACGTATCCATCGAGCACCAGCGCCTCCACGGCATGGGCGAGGCGCTCTATGAGGCTGCCGAGATGGCTTACGGTAAGCTCACTCTTCGAGCCTATGCGCCGGTGGGTGGGCACGAAGACCTCCTCCCCTACCTGGTCCGCCGCCTTCTGGAAAATGGGGCAAACAGTTCCTTCGTCCATGTTCTGTTGGACGAGACCATTCCGGCGATCGATGTGGTGCGCGATCCGATCGCATTGGTTGAGGCTTGCCCCGACCGCCACCCGAGACTGCCAGTACCGCGCGGCATCTATGGGCCAGATCGGATCAACCCCCTCGGCCGGGATCTCAGTCAGGCTTCGGTACGCGACAGCTATGCCCGCTATTTGGCCGACCAAGTCAGCGCACGCCCAATCGCTGGTCCGATCATCGCCGGGAAGTTGCAGGGCGATGGCGCAGTCGAAGTTCGCGCCCCAGGCCGACCCGAAGCGATAATCGGGTCGGTTGTCGCGGCCGTACCCGCGGACGTCGATGCGGCGATTACTCATGCCCGGTTCGCCCAACCCGCCTGGGACCGCTCCGGTGGACTGGCACGGGCGACTGTGCTGCGCGCCATGGGCGACGCACTTGAAAGCGAGATGGACCGGCTTATGCCACTGCTCGCGCTAGAAGCGGGTAAGACTTTCAACGACGCTGTTGCGGAAGTTCGCGAAGCGGCGGATTTCTGCCGTTATTACGCGGTGCTCGCTGAGCGGGAATTCGGCCCGCCGCAAAGCTTGACCGGTCCGGTTGGCGAGACCAACCAGTGGCAACTGTTTGGACGCGGCGTGTTCGCCTGTATCAGTCCCTGGAACTTCCCGCTGGCCATCTTCACTGGCCAGATTGCGGCCGCCCTTGCCGCAGGAAACGCGGTCGTTGCTAAGCCAGCCGAACAGAGTCCGCTCATTGCGGCGGCTGCGGTCAGCCTGTTTCACAATGCCGGCCTCGATCCCCGGTTGCTGGCTCTCGTCCCGGGTGAAGGGGCGACAATCGGCGCTGCGCTGGTGGCGCATCCCGGGATCGACGGCGTCGCCTTCACGGGTGGAACCGAGACCGCCTGGGCCATCAATCGCAGTTTGGCAGCGGCGGCGGAGCAAAATCGTCGTCCGATCATCCCTTTCATCGCCGAGACCGGCGGATTGAATGCCATGTTTGTCGATACGACGGCCCTTCGCGAGCAGGTCGTCGATGACGTGATCGTATCTGCATTCGGCTCGGCCGGTCAGCGCTGCTCGGCGCTCCGCATGCTGTTCGTGCCGCATGATAGTGCCGATGGCATCATCGAGTGCCTGACCGGAGCGCTTGCCGCCTTGACGCTGGGCGACCCGACTGATCCGGCAACCGATATCGGACCGGTCATCGATGACGAGGCGCACGCAGCGCTCGAAGCCCATGTGTTGCGACTTGAGAGAGACGCCAAGGTCATTGCCCGCCATCCGGGTGCCGGGGTGCAAGGCCACTTCTTTGGACCAACAATCGCGGAGGTTCCCGCTCCCGATTTCCTCGAGCGCGAAGTGTTCGGACCGATCCTTCACATCTGTCGCTACAGCCCTGATGATCTGCCCGAGTACACTGCCCGCCTCTCTGCGCGAGGCTATGGATTGACGCTCGGCGTGCACAGTCGGATCGAGCGTTTCGCGCGCGAAATTCAAGCCCTCGTCCCCGCCGGAAACATCTACATCAACCGGTCGATCACCGGTGCGGTCGTTGGGGTTCAACCTTTCGGAGGGGTGGGCCTGTCCGGCACCGGGCCAAAGGCAGGTGGGCCGCACGCATTGCACCGCTTCGCAAACGAGCGCGCCATTTCGAACAACATCATGGCGCAGGGTGGCGACCCGGCCCTCCTCAATCTCTGAGCGGAGGTCGCGAAATGGAACTTGCTGCTTCCGGCGTGGATTTCCGACTTGAGAAGGTCAAGTTCGAGGGTCGAAAACAGACAGTCCTCGAGTTCAAATCAGTCGAAGGCGACGTGGCCGGCTTCATCGTCGTAGATTCCTTGGCGCTCGGTCCCGCCACCGGCGGCTGTCGCTTTGCTTCATATGCATCGCGATCTGACGCTCTTCGCGATGCGCAGCGCCTGGCGCGCGGGATGAGCTTCAAGAATGCATTGGCCGAGTTGCCTCTAGGAGGAGGCAAAAGTGTCATCATAAGGCCCTCGGACAATTTCGATCGCGACCACGTCTTCGAAATCTTCGCGAAGGCCCTGAATTACCTAAACGGAACATACCTGGCCGCGGAGGATGTCGGCACATCAGAGGCAGACATGGAACGCATCCAGCAAACCTCGCCGTTCGTTTTCGGACTACCGAAGGATGGCGTGAAGGCAGGTGGCAATCCTTCGCCCCGAACGGCGCAAGGTGTGTTCCTTTCCATCATGGCTCTCCTTGAGCTGAACAACATCGACCCCGCAAACGCTCATATTGCAGTGCAGGGATTAGGAAGCGTGGGACGCGAACTTTGCGGAATGTTGCTAAATCGAGGTTCGCGATTGACGGTTGCAGACGTCGATGCCGCTGCTGTCAGGCAATTCCTTAGCGCGCCGAGGCTATCTGTTGTCGACACAGGACACATCCACACAGTTACGGCAGATCTGTTCGCACCTTGCGCGCTTGGAGCCGGCCTCAACGCTCGAACCATACCGGAGTTGGGTGCGAAGATCGTCGCTGGCGCAGCAAACAATCAGCTCGAGGGGCCAGACGACGCGTTTTCCCTTGCCAGAAGAAATATCCTCTATGCGCCAGACTTCGTTGTGAATGCTGGCGGCATCATCAATGTGGCATGCGAATACCTTGGTGAAACTGAGGATCAGGTCGAGCGCCGGGTTTCGGCCATACCGGCTCGCCTCATCGGGCTCATTCACGAAGCGCATGCAAAGCACATCACGCCAAGTCAGGTCGCCGAACTAAAGGCCAATGAGAAAATTACGGAGCGGGAGCCCAGCTAGGCAACGGCCAAAAAAACCTGTCGCTCAATTCTGGTGGCCCCCGGCAGTCGACGTAGCGCGGCGCGCCACGAGGAACAGTATCAGTGACAGTATCGAGGCTGGCACGACAACGATTGCAATTGCAACCCCGACGGCATCGGGGCGCTTGAAGCCAAACTCGGTCACCGATGCGACGATCGTGGGGCCAAGCCCAAGGCCGAGCAACGTGTTGCAGAATGCGACGAAAGACATGGCTATCCCTCGCATTTCGTTCGGCATCGCGTGCTGAAGCGCAGCAATGCCGCCAATTGCTCCGAAGGACGAGGCTAGAGTCCACAATCCCAGGCCAAACAGAACATATTCCGGCCGGGGACCTGCGACGAATGCGGCGGCAACCGCTCCAACAAGAGCCGCCCCGGCGGCTACCTTGAAGCGTGCCGGTTCCCCAAAGCGCTTTGCTGCCGCATCTGACATTGCGCCGCCGAGGACCGCTCCCGCTATGCCAGTAACCGTCGTGATCAACGAGAAGTAGCCGCCGATCTTGTCCGGACTCCATCCAAACTTGCGGGTCAATGTTGAGGGAACCCAACTGTAGAGACCGTAGTCTCCGACGGAGAGAAGAGCGACGCCAATGAGGAGAGAAAGGAGCAAGATACGCGCTGATCGGACATGAGCGATGACGGCGGCCACGCTGGCTTCGCTCTCGCGTTCTTGTCGGACAGGTTCACGGACGGTCAGCGTCAAGACCGGGATGACTAAACCGGCAAGCCCAACCAGTACCAACACGATCCGCCAGTCGGCCAGACCGGCCAGAAGCGGAACTCCGGCAAATGCTCCATGCTGGGCCGAGGAGAGCAGAGCGCCGCCAATTCCTACTGAGCCCGGACCGCCGACAACCATGCCCATCATGAAGACGCCCAGGGCAGTTCCACGCAGGTGCGCTGGGAAGGAGTCTGAAATGATCGATGCAGCCGCAGGGGCAAGCGCTGCTTCACCCACGCCAACGAGTATTCGGGCGGCAAACAACATCCAGAAACTCGGCGCTAGACCGCAAAGGAGGGTGCCGGTCGTCCAGATTATGGACCCGAGAATGATCAGGTTCCGGCGCGTCTTCCGATCCGCCAGGATGCCAAGAGGCAATCCTGCGAAGACATATACGATGGCAAACGCCGCACCTTGCAGCAAACTCGTTTGCGCGTCACCAATTCCGAGATCCCGCTGGACCGGCTCGACCAGGACGCTGAGGATCATGCGGTCGACATAGGAGACGAAGCCGGCAATGCAGAAGACTGCGACCATCCACCACGCCTGTGCGCGGCCGGGAAAAGATGCGGGCGGTAAGGTCATGCGCCAGCCCCGGCTTTAAGCAAGGTGGTTGGCCTGCAAGCTCTCGCTGACTGAACCTTGTCGAGGAAGTAGCGAGCAGCTGCGATGTCGGACAAACCTGTCCCGACCGATTTAAATATCGTCACCGCTTCCGGCCCGTCGCGCCCCACAGCAGCACCTTGCACTATTTCGGCAAGTTCGGTCACCGGCTCCGAAATCCAGCCGAGATGAGCAGGCTCGATCAGATCACCGCTTTCCTTGAGTGCGGTGGCAGTATCGATGACCAACCGAGCATCCCGAAAGAGAGCGGGGTCGGCTTCGCGCATATGTGGTGTAAAGCTGCCGACAAAGTCGAGGTGAGTCCCCGGCTTCACCCAGTCCGCCTTGATGAGCGGCTCGCTGCTTAGCGTTGCGCAAGAAACGACGTCAGCCGCAGCCGTGGCGGTCGCAAGATCCAATGCAACAGAAACTGTGCAGCCGAGGTCACCAAGGGTTTCAGCGACCATTTCGGCTTTCTCTTGGCTTCGCCCCCAAACCATCACCTTCTTGAAATTGCGCACAGAGGCGTGTGCACGGATCAGGTGAGGCGCCAGCGCCCCCGTCCCTACGACAAGGAGGGTCGATGCGTCGATGCGGCTCATATGTTGCGACGCGAGCGCCGAAATTGCGGCAGTCCGCAGGGCAGTTAAAGCACGGGCCTCTAAAATAGCAGCAGGACTGCCAGTCTGACCGTCTAGCAAAACGTAGACCCCATCGATCGTGGGTAGCCCACATTGAGAATTTCCCGGCATTACCGTTGCGACTTTGACACCGATCGCTGACCGGCCTTGCCATGCCGGCATGACGAGCAGCTTTGCATCATCATTGCCGGGCAGATCGCAATGCATGCGATCCGGGCTCTCAAATGGTTCGGAAAAAGCATGAGAAAGCGCGTCAATCAGTTCTCTCGGTCGCGAGACCCCGAATATCTCGTCATTGGTCAGAACGATCATGCCGCGCGTTCCGCGGCCGTGCCGCCGAAGCGGACGAGAGAATAGGAGTCGATGTTTGCTGGCATGGTGCCTCGAATAATGTCGCGGATGTACTCTGCGGAGATGGCCGCCTGAGTGAGTCCGAGATGCTGGTGACCAAAGGAATAGAAGACGTTCGGTGCCCCGTTCACTCGGCCGATTGCGGGCAGTGAATCGGCAAATGAAGGCCGGGCTCCTACCCAGCGGCTGAGGTTCGTCGTGTCGATGTCAGGCAGGTATCTGCCAGCCAGTTTCAAGAGATTGTCTGCGCGGCGCCAATCCGGCGGGGCATCGGGGGGGGCAAGCTCCACCGTGCCAGCAAGTCGCAAGCCGCCAGTCAATGGCGTGGCAAGAAACGATTCGTGATGGAACGAGACCGGACGGGAGAAACTCTCAGAAACGGCCGGTAGCATGACATGATAGCCGCGCTCTGCTCTTAGTGGTGCGCGCAGGTTGAACCGCTTGATCAATGCGGGTGACCACCAGCCAGCACTAATTACCGCTCGCCGTGCAGATCGGGTCTGTCCGCCACCAATGACCTCGATTTCATCGGGTCCGGAGCGGACTTCGGCGACTTCCATTTGGACGGAAACTCCGCCCCGTTCCAGAAACCTCTCCATCATCATATCGGACAAGTGCCGAGGATCGGTAATTTGGGTAACGGCGGTGTGCAGCGTAGCGCCCGCGACCTTGCCTTTGAGCAGAGGCTCAAGTTCCGCCACTTGCGATGCGTCGAGCAAATCTATCGGGACACCTTCGGCGCGAAGGGCCTCGGCGTTGGCTGTGAGGCTATCGATCGGGCGGTCAGCAGCCACAACATCCAGCATCCCTCGTTCGCGAAATAGCTGCGAATACAGGGTATCGGGAAGCAGTCGCTTCCAGGCGGGCAATGACTCTTCATTGAGCTGGATGAGGCGATCTATGGTGTGCCGTCGCTTCGCCGGAAACGCATTAAGAGCGAAACGCCAAAGCCAAGGTGCGTAATTTGGGACATGGCGCCAGGGAAGCGAAAGCGGTGCCATTCGGTCCATCAACATCTTGGGAGCGCCCAGGATGTGTGCAAAGCTCGAGAGGGGGAGTACGAACGAGCTGGCGATTACGCTGGCATTTCCAGACGAACATCCAGCGCCCGGAACATCGCGATCGATTAGCAGCACCGACATACCAGCGTCCTGCAGACACAACGCTGTAGCTATTCCGACAACGCCGCCGCCGACGATGGCCACATCTGCAGGATTTGGTTCGCTCACAGCAGTTACGCTGCTTGAGCATCGAGCATGCGCAGCAAACCCGCTTCAGCTCGTTGAATGTGATCCCGAGTAAGCGCAACAGCCTGGTTGATCGCGCCCTTGCGACAGTATTCGAGCAAACCGCCATGATCTTCCTTGGCGTTCTCGATACCGCGATCGAGCGTCAGCACAACGCGTGTGTAGCGGTCAGTATTGACGAGCAGGCCTCGGACAATCTCGATTGTCCGCTTGCGTCCAGAGGCACTGTAAAGCGCCAGATGGTACTGGGTGTTCAACTCACCCCAGCGGTGGACGTCGTAGCTATCCAGATCCGAAGCATATTCAGAGAGAATGCCTTCGGCGACCATGAAGTCGTTTTCAGTCATGTTCGGAATTGCAGCTTCAATTAGCGCGGGCTCCAGCATCGCGCGCAGCTCGAACAGCTCCTTGATCTCATCCCGCGAGAGAGCAGTGACAACATACCCCCGATGCGGATAGCTGGCCACTAGGCCTTCCGCCTCAAGGCGTGAGAGCGCCTCACGAATCGGAATCCGGCTCGTCCCGAAATCTTCCGCCAGAGCGTCCTGACGAACAGGCGTACCGTCAGCCAGTTCGCCCGAAAGAATGCGCCTTCGCAACTCGTTCGTAGCCTCATCCGCAACGGTGATCCGCCGGAGCTTGCCTGGCTTTTTTGTGGCTAAGGTTTGAGTCATGCTGCTCCGCCCGCGGCTTGGCCGGGTAAGTTTCTACCAATATGTCGCTCGTCGGATTGATACATGCGAAGCCCCGTCGTTGCAATTGGATAAAATCGCCGATAGCCAAGCTGAGAGTGCGGAGGCCACCCATGTAGGGTATTGCCTGCCCAAGAGGATGACACATGCGACCAGGCCGGGCTTACATTGTCGAGCAATTGGGTGATTCAATCGTCTGGGACAATCACGCCTGCATGCCGCTGCGCCCGGGTGACGACAGCTTTCTTCCTCAGTTGGAACGCGCGCGCGAAGCTGGGATCGATGCGCTGACCTTAAACGTAGGCTGCGGTGGCCAGGGCATCGAGGAGCACGTTCGGATGCTTGGCGCTCTTCGGCATTGGATTGGTGCCCGACCAGATCGATATATGGTTCTGGAGCATGCCGAGAATGTGCGTCAGGCCAAGGATCTGGGAAAGCTTGGCATTTGCTTCGATATCGAGGGAATGGATGCATTGGGCGGCCAGGCCAGCCTGGTCGAAGTCTACTACTCCCTCGGCGTCCGCTGGATGCTTGTCGCCTACAATCTCGCCAATCTGGCCGGCGGCGGCTGCATGGAGGATGATCAAGGTCTTACCACGTTCGGCCGGGCTGTTGTTGCGGAAATGAACCGGGTCGGCATGGTCCCCTGCGGTTCGCATACAGGGTATCGCACAGCCCGAGAGTTGATCGATGCCTCTTCGACACCGGTGATCTTCTCTCATTCGAACCCGCGCGCCTTGTGGGATCATCCGCGCAACATTCCCGATGATTTGATGGTGGCCTGCGCCGAGCGCGGCGGCGTCATAGGAATCAATGGGATCGGTATCTTCCTGGGCAACAACGATTCAAGCGTTTCCACCTTTGCCAACCACGTCGAGTATGCCCTCGAGCGGGTTGGCGAAGATCATGTTGGAATCGCATTGGACTATGTCTTCGACGATCAGGAAGTCGCGCAGTTCGCTGAAGCCAATCCCACCATGTTTCCTGCCGATGCGGGTTATGGAGCCGGAATGGCGATGATTGCTCCTTGGCAGTTCGATTCGATTCTGGAGGAGCTCTCCCGCCGGGGACTTGGGCAGCAAACACTGCAAAAGCTGTTGGGTGGAAACCATTTCCGCATCGCGACTGAGGTCTGGCGGTAGGCTACCGGAGCCGGGTTGCGTGGCAAATTAGAGACATTGACCCTGCTCCTTTCACCGATGATTCCTTTGCGGGATTGAAATTGGATAAAATCTATAATAGTCGCGAGTCATCGTCGGCATAGCTGCCGCATGACCGAAAGGGGAATCAATGAGGAATTTGACATTGCGGGCAGCTCTGCTGGTCACCGTTGGCGCGCTTGGAATTACGGCTGCGCCGGCCTTCGCACAGGATGCTGCGCCTGCAGGCGACACCAATGCTGAAGAAGCCACCGGCAACGATATCGTGGTTACCGCGCGCAAGCGGACGGAAACCCTGCAAGACATTCCTTCGAGCATCGCGGCCCTTGGCAATGAGCAGTTGAGCAAGCTCGGCGCGGATTCCCTTGAGCAGTTCGCTGGTCAGACGCCGGGTCTTTCAATGACCGGCAATCGCGCCAACTCCCAGATCGTGCTGCGCGGCGTGACGACCGGCCCGGTCAACCAGGATCAGGCTGAAATCAAGGAAACGGTCGGCCTCTACCTCGACGAAACGCCGATTGCCGTCCAGCGCTTCAGCCCCAACCTGAAACTCTACGATCTTGATCGCGTTGAAGTCCTCCGCGGGCCCCAGGGCACACTCTACGGTGCTGGCTCAATGGCAGGCGCGATCCGCCTCATCACCCGCAAGCCGGACACCAACGACTTTTCGGCAAGCGCCAAGGGCGAATTGGCTTCGGTTGATAATGGCGGCACGACCCGCACGATCGACGGCATGATCAATATCCCAGTTGTCCCCGATGTTTTCGCGATCCGCGCAGTCGGCTTCTGGAAGCACAACGCCGGCTTCATCGACAATGTGACGACCAAACAGAACGATGTGAACTGGGAAGAAAGCAAGGGTGGCAGAATCGCCGCCCGGATCGTCCCCGGCCCCGCAACTACCATCGACGCGCTGGTGTCCTATCAGCACTCGCGTCACAATGCGCGAAGCGTCTATGCGCAGGAAGCTGGCTATCTCAACACGACGGTCGCGGTGAACGAGCCCTACGTCGACAAGAACCTGACCGCGTCGCTGACCGTCAATCAGGAATTCGATCCGTTCGACATGACGCTTGTCGGTTCCTACCGGAACAAGAAGCTCGACTACCTGATCGAGACCGGCACCTTCGTCAGCTTCGTGGCACCCAACTATCGCAGCCTTCCGCTCGGCGTGATCAAGAACAATGCCAACCAGGAAGACTACAGCACCGAGCTTCGCTTCTCCGCGAAGCCAAGCTCGCCTGTGCAGTGGACGGTTGGCGCGTTCTATGAAGACAAGTCGAACTTCTTCGCCCAGGATCTGACGGTAGCTGGCGTGGACGCCGCTGGCGGCTTCAACAGCACTGCGTTCGGCGCTCTCAAGGATCAGCTCTACGTCAGTGGGATCAACCTCAAGGAACGCCAGATCGCCCTGTTCGGCGAAGTCGTCGTCCCTGTCGGAGACCACTTGAAGGCCACTGTCGGCGGTCGCTACTTCGACGCCAAGCAACGTTCGTCGGTGCGGTTCGGTGGCATTTTCGCCGACCCCAATGTCGGCACCTTCCCGTTCAAGAACCACGAGAGTGGCTTCAACCCGAAGTTCAACCTCTCCTATGAGTTCGACCGGGATCACATGGTCTATGCCCAGGCAGCCAAGGGCTTCCGTCTTGGTGGTACGAATGAGCCCGTGCCTTCAACGTCCTGCGCGGCCGATCTCGCCGCCCGCGGTCTCGCGAAGGCTCCCGACAGCTACAAGTCTGACAGCCTTTGGAACTACGAAGTCGGTGCCAAGACGAGCTGGCTCGACCGCGCACTGACAGTCAACGTGTCGGCCTATCACATCGACTGGAAGAACCCGCAGGTCACTGCCCAGCTGGGCTGCGGCTTCAACGTCTTCGTCAATGCTGGCGGTCTGAAGATTGATGGTGGGGAACTGGAAACTGCTATCCGCCCGACCAAAGGCCTGACGATCCGCGCTGGTCTGGGTTACACCAACAGCCGTCTGACGCAGGACCTGACTTTCGTCAGCGGCCGCAAGGGTGACAATGCTCCGTTCGTGCCGAAGTGGACGATGAGCGGGTCCGTCGACTATACCCACAAGCTCAGCGACAGCCTCGAAGGTTTCGTCTTCTTGAGCTATCAAGGCAATGATGTTCGCAATACCCGGTTCAATCCAGCTCTGGCAGCCAACAGCCGCTTGCCAGCTTACGACATCATCAATGCGCGGGTTGGCGTCAATGCCGACCGTTGGTCGCTTGAACTGTTCGTGGAAAACCTGGGCAACAGCCGCGGTCTTACCAACCGCAACTTCTATCCGTTCTCTCTTACTGCGATGACGCAGATGGAAGTCGTCACGCCCCGCACAATCGGGGTCGACCTGTCGGTCAAGTTCTGACGATCGCGCTGCTCGCTCCCGCCCTGCAGTTCTTTGGGCGGGAGCGAGTTGTGATGAAGGAAGTCTGGGCTAAATTGACCAGATGAATGGTTCGATCCCCTTTCAAGAGCAACCGGCTGCGGCTACGCAGCGTTGTTCACGTGTGACCTACGCGCTCAATTTGGATCAATCGGCCGTTAGCAAACGCGTTGAGCAGCTCGAAGTTTAAGGTGCCCTGCCTTTTAGGACCGTTTGGCGGATCAGCTAAGCTAATTGCGGTTTCCGTTCACGCCTCCGCGATCTGATCGCGCTTTGGGCCCCGTTCATCACATATCTGGCTAGTCACTAAGATTCCTACTTGGTAGTAAATTTCGTCACTCGAAACGTCCTAGTAAGGCCCCCGCTCAATGAGATGCGATGAAAGTCGAAACAACCTTGTTGAACGTGTAGCTGCCGGCCTTCCTGCTTTTGTGCTCTGCGCGCCCCCGGGGTTCGGCAAGGCTCGTCTAGCGCGAGAGGTCGCAAAACGACTTTCAAACGAGTTTGGATTGACAACCGTCTTGGTAGGTCAGGCAGAACTCGCGGTTAATCCGACCGCTGTGGCAGATGCGATCAATTCCGCCGATCAAAAAGTTGTGCTGATTGAAGATGCTTCGGCAGCCGATCATTACGAGCTTCGCATGGCGCTTGAGCGCGTGTCGCATGCACCTTCCGGTCGGCGCGTCATACTGTTGGTGCGAGAAGCGGCTGAATTGGAACTTGCGCGGTTGTATGCTGATGGCAAGATCGACTTGCTCGACGCAAGCGCTCTGCGCTTGGGACGACGGGACATCGCGGAGTCGTTACGGTCCATTTCCCAGGCGGGTTTGCGCGCAAGGATTGGGCGACTTGCCGGTCATTGGCCCCTTGCCATGGACCTCATGTGTGCTTGGGCAGCATCCACAAAAGACTATCACGAAAATTGGAGTGACTTCGACATCGTGAGGGAAAGCCGGGTTGCCGAGTACCTTCAGCAAGAAATACGGCCCTTGTTTTCCAACGCTGAGATTACTGCGCTCTGCCGCGCCAGCCTGTTTGACGAAAGCGACTTGGACTTATTGACGACCCTTGTTGAATGGCGCGGTGACAAGCGATTTCTTGCCGATCTTGCCTATCGGTTCAAGGGTCTGATCGACCGGCACGAGAACAAGATCATTTTGCAGGATGCGTTGCGGGTCTGGCTGCGCGAAGACGTTCAGGTGATCGACGAAGACGCGCGGAACGCCGTCTTGCTGGCGATGGCTGACAAATGCTCAGAGCAGGGCCGATTGGCCGAGGCGGCAGACCTCGCAAGGCGCGCAGGAGAACCGGGTCGAATTCGCGGATACGCCCATGCGCACGGAGCGCTCAGAATATGGATTGTGCATGGGTTTTCGGTTCTCAAGTGCTTGCTTGAGAACTCAACACATGAAGAAGTTTCAAGTTCGGTCGTGCTGCGAATGATCCAATGCATCGTTCATCTGAAAGTCGGCCATATCCGGGTCGCCCAGGAGTTGTTTGAAGGGCTAACCGCAGAAGTCGGTCCTGAGCACGCGCTCGCAAGAGACCTCGAAATCGTGAGAGTAACGCTGTTGACCTACGGATGCGCTCTCGAACGCACCGACGATCTTGAGTTGCTTCGTAGCCTGATTGCTGATGAAGCTGAAGATTCAGCGATGCGCACTTTCCTCGCGACGCTCTCGGCAGTGTTGAACTGCCAGCGTGCGCGATTCAACACTGCTGTATCCAGTCTGATTGACGCCCGCTCACACGCTAAGCGCGCGCAGTCGCACTACAATCTGATGTTCCTTCTAATGCACGAAACGTCGATCAATCTTGCCCAAGGCAGGTTGAAGAACGCGAAAAGTTGCCTGGCGGAAGCCCGCAAACGATGGAAGAGGGACTTCCCGACCGACATCGGCGTAGAAACCGTCATAGCGGCATTGAGCGCGTCGATTGAGTTCGAAGCAGGTCAGTTAACCAGTGCCAGAAGTTCGCTTCGAAAGTCGGCGCACCGCATGCCAGAGGCTGAGGCCTGGTTTGATATCTATTTTGCCGCCTACGAGACTATGATTCGCATTAACGTGATAGATCACGGGATTGGGCCAATGGTCGAGGCCGTCGAGAGCGAGGCGCATCTATTGCGATTGCAAGGATTGCCTCGGGTCGCAGACCTGATCAAGGCCATTTGCCTTTGCGTTTGCGGCGAAACGCGCATCCAAGGGTTGCAGGTTACCCTGCCGACGGAATGGTCGATACCTTCGATATCGGCTACCAGCAGTTGGCAGGAACATGAGGTGTTCACTATCGCAAGAGCCTATTCGCTCTATTTCGATGGCCAACATGCGTCAGCTTTGGATCTCTTGGACGACGGCATCGCACTATCTGCAAGCAGGGGACTCGAGCGATCCCGCCTGCGCTATCTTCTGGTAGCCTATGTAATGGCAGTCTCGATGGGTGACTTGCAAAGTGGGGCATCCAAATTGCGTGCCGCAGTTGCCATCGGCGTCGAAAGCGGCATGAGGCGCATCTTCCGCGAAATCGCGGGCACCAAGCTGGTATCAGGTCTGCGGTTATTGCAAGTCGAACCTGGCCTCTCAGATTTGGAAGTGTCTTTTGTCGATATGTTGCTAAATGGCCTGAAAGATAGCCAAAACGTTGTGAGCGGAAAGCTGTCCTCGCGCGAACTGGAGGTACTCCAAGC
>JAFLDC010000189.1 GCA_017302775.1 Sphingomonadales bacterium | reverse complement strand
ATGCGATCCTTCGAATCACGTGTGCATAGTCAATATACACAGCTATTCACGGTCGTCAAGCCGCGGCGGGTTCGACTGAAGTCCGGAAGAAAATGTCTGCCGGCCAGCCCGGCCGCCCGGTTAGGAAGCGGACGAGCCGGATCGCTCCTGCCGCCCAGAGCGGAGGTTGTGCTTACACGATTGGGCAGAGGTGGAAGTCATTGGCTGACTGTCGAACGAAGTGGCTGCCGACTTGGCTTTTGCAGGCATCTACATTGGGCAGATCAAGGACTTGGACTCGTGCGGTTTCCGGACGAGTATGTCCGCATTCATAACATCGCCCCTGATTAAATCGAATAAAAACAGCGACATAGGAACTTATAGATACAGAGTTGCGGTTGACATTGCGGACAGAAGTCTGTATCCCTTTCTGCGGGTCAAACCGGGGGCACGCTTGTGGTCGATGCCGGTCCGCAGTTTAAGCCGCGGAAGATCAGCGACGCCGAGTTCCGGCGCTCAAATGTCTTCGTGGCCTGGTCGGGAAAGGCTAGGCGCCAGGTCCAGCTGATAGGCCCGAATCAGTACGACTCGTGGCTGTTGATCGAGTTCGACCCCGACGTCGTTTGGTTTTGCGAGCGGCCGCCAATTTACATCGAACTATTGCCCTTGGAGGGCAAACGGCGCCCCCTCGATTTCTGGGTGAGGCGCAGTTCCGGCAGACAATCCGGTGTAGTGCTACATGACGTAGCGTTGGCCCGCGACAAGGCATGTCCGTTAGATCTTCTGAAGCGGTCGATCGAGGCATCAAAACTTAAATGCGAGATATGGCAAGCAGCCGATATGCGTAGCCGGGCGACCTACGTACGCAACCTCAAGGAACTGCAGCCGTTCGTCGCTATGGAGCAGCACTCGGACGACCAGATGGCGACAGCCATCGTAGCGCACTTGGAGCGGGTCAAGACGGCCGCTTGGTCAGAGCTGATTGCTTTATTTGCTTCCCGATTCGAGGGGAGCGTGAATATGGACATCGCCCGCCTGATCCACGCCGGCCGAGTTAAGGCCAATCTCGGAGACCACTTATTGGCCTCCAGTACAGTCCTCTGCCTACCATGAGCGTCGCCGAGCGCTTGGCCGTCGCCCCGGAACTTCGGGACACGACCAGATGGGATAGGCCACGCGAGTCGGACATCCCGAAAGATCACATTGAGGAATACCGGCGCCGGAAAATGGCTGTGACCGCGTATTTGAATGGCACGTCGTTTGCCACCATAAAGAAAAATCACGGCTACGCCAAAAGCCAGATCTATCGAATGCTTGGTCGATGCCTCACAGCACGGCCAAACGGAACGATTTATGGATTTCATGCGCTCATTCCTGGTGTCTCGATTGCTCCGTACAGGCGCAAGTCGCCGGTCAATCCCGAATTGGCGGCGCAGACCAAGGGCTTGGCTGGGGCCTTCATGCAGCTCATGGCTGAGCATGAAAGCTTGTACCGGTATGTCGAGAAGTACGCCCTCAATTCTGGGGGGAAATCTGCTGCGACCGTTGCTAAGGCGATTCGCGCAGAATTCCTTAAGAAATGCGCCAAGGTTCGTGCCCCGAACCAATACCCGTTCAATACGGATGATCAGGGCGCTCGCGCGCTCGTGCGCTTCATCGATCGAATGCGCGAGGAGCATTATGCGACGAAGAATGGTAACGAAGATGAAGGTGTCGGCGCCTTTGAGTCGCCGTTGACGGCTCAACCTTCGGGGGCGCAGCAATTGCGCCCCTTTGAAGAAGCCGAACATGATGGTCATAACGGCGACTTTTATTTCGTCATCAAGACCCACGGGCGGCGTGGGGAGTGGATCTATACAACACCGATGCGACTATGGCTGTTGATTCTTATCGATCGCGCCAGCAGAGCCATTCTGGGATATGCGTACCGATTGGGGAGCACGAACTATCCAGCAATATCAGTCATGCGTTCGTTCGTGCATGCCATGACTCCGTGGAAACCCAAGATCCTGACATTGCCCCACTTGGCGTATAAGGAGGGCGCCGGGTTTCCTTCGGGTGTAGCGCCTCGCGCTCGTGGGCGTATGGTCGACCTCGTGTGCTTTGATGGCGCCAAAGCCAATACTGCGAAAGTGACGATGCGCGGCCTCACTACGGTGTTGGGAGCCACAATCAATTATGGACGTGTGCGGTTTCCTATCGCCCGTCCATTTATTGAGCGTCTGAATCAGACACTGGAAACCCATGGGTTCCGCCGTTTGCCAATCGGCTTCAATCCAAAGGGTTCAAAGGAAGAACGGGAGCGTGCGCTGAAGGCAGCCAGCGAGCATGCCGTCACCTCTGATGAGCTGGATCAAATGATCGACGTTATGTTGGCCAACTACAACGCGGATCCACACGAAGATCTTGTCAATCGTAGCCCCAATGAATACATCCGCATGTGGGACAGCCAGACGGCGTCACCGTTGAGACGTATCGAAAATCCGGAGGAGCTTGCGCAAAGGTTATTGCGGGTGGAGTACATCAAGACGATTCGTGGCGGAGGCGAATCCAATCGTCCGCCATACATCGAGCTTTGGAGTGCCCGCTACACGAATGACGTGCTGCGGAAGATGACGGATTCGATTAGCAAGAAGGTGCGCATCGTGGTTGATGTCGACGGTGATATTCGTTTGATCCGCGCCTACTTGCGAAAGGGGAACAAAGAGCTCGCTCTCGGCATTCTGAAGGCAGGCCCGCCTTGGCATTTGACGCCGCATACGCTAGAGCAACGACAGATGGTTCGCCGAGCCAACAAGCTTAAGAAGCTTGTCGTCAAGCCAGGGACCGACATGATGCAGACGTTCAAGGAGTTGCGGCAGCGTGAAGCACAAGAGCGCAAGTCGGCCACGAACCAGTTGGTAAAGGCTGGCAGGATAGCCGAGCCTCAGATGCCAAGCCGCGAGCGCGATGCAAAAGCGCGAGTAGCGAAGAGCGCTTGGATCAAGCTCCGATAGGAAGGAGACTGAAGATGCACCCGGTAGATCTCGACACCTATGTCGTGCCAACCAATGCGCTGGAAGCCTTTGTCAATGTGTGCGTCGGTTGGATTAATTCGAATCTCGTCGGCGCACTAGTGCCAGGCCTCCAGCGTATAGGCAAGAGCATGGCGGTGGACTATTTCGTAACGAACTATCAAAAATGGTTAGGCAACTCCGTTGGGGTGGTGTCGGCCGAAGTTCTGTTTCACAAGGGCGGAATTTCCGAAGGTGCTTTCTGGGGCGATTTATTGAAGTCGATGAAGCGGCCGACTAAGAAGCGCAGTCCGGAAGAGCGGCGCGAATTGTTTGTTGGGCGCTTGGTTGAGGCGGCATCTCGGTCCGAAAAGAAGAAGGTCATCATCTTCCTAGATGAGGCCCAGCTCCTGGACGATTCTTTGTTCAAGCTGATGATCGGAGTCCACAACGAACTCTGGCGCATCTATCGAATCAAGTGCGTGTGTATCCTGGTGGGCCAACCGGAGCTCGAGACGCTTGCGTCCACCTTCATTGCTGAAGGTAAGCGCCAAATTGTTGGCCGTTACATGGCGGATACCTACGTGTTCCAGCCGCTTACTGGAATTACAGATTTTGAGGCCGCGGTGGAATGCTACGACCTTCACCTGCATCACCCGGTCGGCGGCCCGTCCTTCACCGAGCATTTTGCGCCCATGCCGTGGGCAGCCGGCTATCGGCTGACATCCGATGCCGACATGATCTTTGAGCGCATTGTTCAGGCGCGCACGGACAATGGTCTGCCCGAAGGGCAGGGCATGACCATGCAGGGTTTTACGACTCTGATGAATCACATATTGATTAACTTACTGCCGAATCTGAAGCCAGGCGGCCATTTGCATCCCGATGACATCGACGAAGCCATCATTGCGACGAACTGCATGATCTTCGAGCAGCAGGAAGCTCTACTGGCGACCGCGTGATTTTGGGTCCTGTCATCCCTGAGCGCGAGTTGGTTCGCTTCTTGGCAATGTCTCAATGCTGGGCCACTAATCCAAGACGGGCCCGCCAAGACTGTCAGTTATTGCAAGGAACCCCGGGCCAATACGCTTCGGAGCGTTTACGCTATGCGGCGAGAATGAGCGCCCTGTTGCAGCACTATGGACGCTCCGCGCTGCACAGCGGCCCATGCACAGTATTGTGCCAAGGCCAGCACGACGCTGCTGTCGCGGCAAGCAAAAATAGCGTGTTTTGAGCCCAGACAGCGGGAAAGCGATGTCTAACCAGGCGCTGCTTGAGGAATCGCTCCGCCTCGACCGAGCTCAATTGAGGCACTGCCGCTTACAAGGGATGGAAAGCCACGCATCCCAACGAGAAACTCCCCAAGTATCCGGGTGCCTAGCCCGACGTCACGAATCTCGGTTGCAGGGCCTCGGTGCTGGGCAAGGCGGTCCAGTAGGCGGGCCCGAGATTGAACCACTGACACGCTAGGCCTTGCGCCATCGCCGTCGGAGGCTGTGCCGAAGGCGGGGTGAAGCCACAGCGGCCGTAGCGACCGGCCGCCACCGCCGCGGCCCGTCGCAAAATCTCCCTATACATGCCTTCGCGTACCCGTGAAGCGGGTAGGTTGCCTTGGCGTGCCAATGTGGCACCCTGGCGTACCGCCGCCCACGCGCAGTACCGCCATTGCGAAGCACTGAGCGACAGCTTTGAGAGGCGTTGGGCAAAGGCCATGTCCTGCTGCCAGTGGGCATCGAACTGGCAGCGAGCCAGTTGCTCGGCATAGAACGCTTGGGCCTCATCGCGCACCAGGCGTTGCCACAACGCCGCGCCCAAGGTCAGGACTAGGTCATCACGAGGCACCGAGGTGAGAAAGTCCTCGACTGCCCGCAGGGCGCTATCGGCGTGATAGGCGCGCCAGATCCACCGCCATGCAATGCCCTCGATGGGGGTCTGGCGCTGGCCGATCGCCGAGCCAGATCCATCCTCAGGCAGCGCCACAATCTGGTGCGAGGCCAGGACCATTAGGGCTTCCATGGCCAAGTCTGCCGTCGGCGCTAAGGCGAGGCGATGCTGCTGGGCGTGGAGCAGGGCCCACAGGTACACGGCACCGGGCAACCCCAGGTCATCCAGCGTGTGAGGCGTCATTGAAGCCGGTCGCATTGCATGGATGCTAAGAATAACTTAGTATCCAGCGGCAGGCACTTCGGCCATCCTTTTCATCAGGATGTGACCCGAGGCCCGTGTGTCCGAATCAGCTGACAAGCGATCGAATTTCGCCAGGCGCCTTAAACAGGCCCGCCTGAGCCGAGGCCTGACGCAGGCTCAGCTGGGTGTCTTGGCCGGTATGGAGCCCGACGTGGCTAGCCCCCGCATCAACCAGTACGAGCGAGGCGTCCATGAACCGCGCTCGGCCACGGCCAAGCAACTGGCCGATGCCTTGGGCATTCCGCCTGCCTTTCTTTACACCGATGACGATCTGCTGGCGAAGTTGCTACTGCGTTGGGGCTCGCTAACCAAGCAGCAGAAGCGTGAGCTGATCAAGCTGATCGAAGGTACGCCCGAAAAGTAGATGTATCGCCGCGCAGGCGATGGTCCTTAGGTGGCGGCCTCGTTGACGCTCGCTGCTCGTAGTCACCATGCTGAATCCCGACGAGGGATGTCAGTTGCTGCTGGCGCGACAATTTTCGTCCAGCACAGACGCGCACGTCGTCGCTCAGCGAATAGGTATGAATGATTAGCGATCGTTATCGAGGGTGGGCGGGCTGGATTGCCAACCCGAGCGGATGTTCAGTTGGGGCATCACGCCCTACCTCTGTCTTCTTCGAGAAGCGGCGCTTGTCCTGAGAGCAGATAACATGACTGCTGGGC
>JAFLDC010000188.1 GCA_017302775.1 Sphingomonadales bacterium | reverse complement strand
CGTCACGGGGTTCGATCCCACTGCCAAGGGGTTTTATCACGGCGGCGACCTAAACGGGCTGACCCGTAAACTTGATTACATTCAGGGGATGGGGATCACAGCGATCTGGTTTGCACCGGTGTTCAAGAACAAGCCGGTGCAAGGCCCGAAGGGTGATGAGAGCGCAGGCTATCACGGCTACTGGATCACGGATTTCACCACGATAGATCCGCATTTCGGGACCGAGGCGGAGTTCAAAGGCTTCGTCGATGCCGCGCATGCCCGCGGGATCAAGGTCTACATGGATATCATCGTCAACCACACCGCCGATGTGATCCAGTATCGTGAAGGCGGCGACTACGCCTATCGCAGCAAGGCCGACTACCCGTTTTCACGGCGCGGCGGCGTCAACGGGCCGGCGATAAACCCCGGCTTCGCTGGCGATCATGTGCCTGGCGCCGCCAACTGGTCAAAACTGACGGATCCGTCCTTTGCCTACACACCCTATGTCCCCAGTGGCGAAGAACGGGTGAAGAAGCCGGCCTGGCTCAACAACCCGATCTATTATCACAACCGGGGCAATTCGAACTGGGTTGGCGAAAGCGCGCTCTATGGCGATTTCGTTGGGCTGGACGACATCGCGACCGAGCATCCCCGGGTCGTGGCCGGAATGATCGAGATCTATGGCAGCTGGATCGACCGGTTCGGGATAGACGGATTTCGGATCGATACCGCGCGCCACGTCGATCCCGCGTTCTGGCGAGCGTTTGAGCCGGCCATGATGGCGCGGGCCAGGGCGCGGGGCATTCCCAATTTCCACATCTTCGCCGAGGTGGCGACGGGCGAGATCGACCCCGGCTTCCTCGCGCGGTGGAGCCACATCGCACATCTGTCCGCACCGATCGACATGGCCTTCGCTGCCGCTATGCAGCAGGCGGTCTCGGGCAAGATCGGGACGGACAAGGTGGCGCGGATGTTTGAGGATGATGCGCTTTATCGCGGCGGTGAGAAGGCTGCGCTGCGCTTGCCTACCTTCCTGGGGAATCACGATTTCGGGCGCTTCTCGATGTTCGTGAAGCAGGGTAACCCCGGCATCTCGCAGGACGAGTTGCTGTCGCGGGTGATGCTGGGCCATGCCATGATGCTCACCCTGCGCGGCGTGCCAACGATCTATTCGGGTGACGAGCAGGGGTTCGTTTCGGACGGCAACGATCAGCTTGCGCGTGAGGACATGTTCCCCAGCCAGGTGGCGGTCTATAACGACAATCACCTGATCGGAACGGACGCCACCACGGCCGATGCGAATTTTGATGTGCGCCATCCGCTTTATCGTCTGATTGCCGAGCTTTCTGCGATACGCCGGACCACCCCGGCGCTCACGGGAGGCCTGCAGACGATCCGCGCCTTCTCCGACAAACCGGGTATTCTGGCAATTTCGCGGTTCGATCCGCGCACGCGGCGTGAAGTGGTGCTGGCGTTCAACACATCGGACAGGCCGGTCACGAATAGGATTGCAGTCGATCCGGCCAGCCTTGTCTTTGCTCCGCTTGCCGGTCAGTGCGCGCTGAAGGCCGATGCGCCCGGCAGCCTGACAGTAACCCTTCCGGCATTCGGCTTTGCCGTCTGTGCGGCCAAGTAGTGAAAAGTGCTCCCCAGTGATGAACAGCATGTCCCAGATTTCCGTCGGAACAGTGCCCACCGGGCGGCAGTGGTGGCGCGGCGCGGCGATCTACCAGATCTATCCGCGCAGTTTTGCTGACACCAACGGTGACGGCATAGGCGATTTACCGGGGATCACATCGCGGCTTGATTACGTGGCCGCGCTGGGCGTCGATGCGATCTGGGTTTCGCCGTTCTACACCTCGCCAATGGCGGACTTCGGCTATGACGTGGCGGACTATTGCGATGTCGATCCGATCTTCGGCACACTGGCCGATTTCGACGCATTGGTGGCGCGCGCTCATGCGCTGGGCCTGAAGGTTATGGTCGATCAGGTCTATTCGCATACCTCGGACCAGCATGCCTGGTTTGCGGAAAGCCGGGCGAACCGCGAAAACGCCCGCGCAGACTGGTACGTCTGGGCTGATCCAAAAGCCGATGGATCGCCCCCAAGCAACTGGCAGTCGGTGTTCGGCGGCCCGTCGTGGACCTGGGATGCGCGGCGCGGGCAGTATTATCTGCACAATTTCCTGCCCAGTCAGCCGCAGCTCAATTGCCACAATCCGGCGGTGCAAGAGGCGCTGCTGGCCGCCGCCCGGTTCTGGCTTGAGCGCGGGGTCGACGGGTTCCGGCTCGATGCGCTGAACTTTGCGATGCACGATCTGGCGCTGACCGATAATCCGCCGGCGCCGGATGACGGCAAAGTCCGGACCCGGCCGTTCGATTTCCAGCTGCATCTGTACAACCAGTCCCATCCCGATATTCCCCGCTTTATCGAGCGGATCAGGGCGCTGTGCGATGGTTATGGTGCGATTTTTACCATGGCCGAGGTCGGCGGACGGCACGCGTTGGCCGAAATGCACGCCTTCACCGCCGACGATACACGGCTGAACAGCGCATATGGGTTTGATTTTCTTTATGCCGACCGCCTGACTCCCGCGCTGGTCGCAGCAGCGCAGGCCAACTGGCCCGAGAGTGAGGGCGTCGGTTGGCCAAGCTGGGCATTTGAGAACCACGATGCTCCCCGCGCGCTGTCGCGGTGGTGCGACGGCGATCAGCGCGATGCCTTCGGGCGGTTCAAAGCCATGCTGCTATGTGCGCTGCGCGGCAACATCATCCTTTATCAGGGCGAGGAACTGGGGCTGACCCAGGTGGACATCCCGTTCGATCAGCTGCGCGATCCCGAAGCGATCGCCAATTGGCCGCTGACGCTGTCGCGCGATGGTGCACGCACGCCGATGCCGTGGACGGCGCAAGACGAACATGGCGGGTTCAGTCAGGGTACGCCGTGGCTGCCGCTGGGCGATGAAAACCTCGCCAGGGCGGTAGACCGCCAACAGTCCGATCCGGAATCACTGCTTAACCTGACCATCGCCTTGCTGCATTTGCGGCGCAGCGAAACGGCCCTGCGCTGCGGGACGTTTGACGTGCTCCATCATGATGATGTCACCCTGGCAGTGCGGCGCCGCGGGAATGGGCAATCGATCATCTGCCTGTTCAATTTCAGCACGGCGCTGCAAACGTGGCCAGTTGCGCTGGCAGCGGGCGGGCGTGTGCTGGCGTCGGTCAACGGCGCGGATTTGGAAACCTTGCCGCCGTTTGGCGCGCTGTTGGTAGAGGAACAAGCCTGATGCATTTGATGCCTGTGATGGGGGCTGCCGCTGCCCTGATGTTCGCTGCCCCGGCATTTGCCGAAGCAACAAGCCCGGTTTCCGCCTCTTCGCCTGGCGGCGTGGTCAAAGTCGAGCTGACGATCGATGGCGATGGCCGCGCGCTTTATGCGGTCAGCCGCAAGGGCAAACCGGTCATCAATCCCTCCCGGCTGGGTTTCCTGTTCACCGATGTGGCCAAGATCGATCGCCGGCTCGAAGTGACGGGCAGCGAAGTCAGCGACTTTGACCAGACCTGGACGCAGCCCTGGGGCGAATGGAGCAGCATTCGCAACCGTTACCGCGAACTCAAGGTCCACCTGCGCGAGACGACGGCTCTGGCCCGGGTATTTACCGTTACCTTTCGGATCTATGACGATGGTGTCGGGTTTCGATACGAATTTCCCCAGCAGCCCAATATGGCGAAGACCAACATTGCCGAGGAGCTGACAGAGTTCGCCTTTGCTCAGGATGGGACGGCCTGGTGGAAGCCTGCATTCCTGTGGAACCGTGAGGAATACCTTTACAACAGGACGCCGCTGTCTGCCGTTGCGGTGGCGGATACGCCGGTCACGATCAAGCTGACCGATGGAACGCATGTAGCGCTCCACGAAGCGGCGCTGGTTGACTATTCGGGCATGGCCGTTTCCCGCAGCGAGGGCACTACGCTACGCGCGCAGCTGACTCCGGGAGCAGGCAAACCCAAGGTAGAGAAAACCGGAGCATGGATTACGCCGTGGCGCACCCTGATCATCGCTGACGATGCGGCCGGTGTTTATATGAGCCATCTCATGCTCAACCTGAACGAGCCGAACAAGCTGGGCGACGTCAGCTGGTTCAAACCCGGCAAATTTGCCGGGGTGTGGTGGAACATGATCAAGGGCGAATGGTCATGGGCGCGCGGGCCAAAGCACGGCGCAACCAATGAAAACGTCAAGCGCTACATCGATTTCGCTGCGGCCAACGGAATTCCGCACGTGCTGGTTGAAGGCTGGAACGTCGGCTGGGATGGCGATTGGTTCGGCAATGGCTGGGACATGGACTTTGCCAAGCCGACCGAGGATTTCGACGTCAAGATGCTGGTCGCCTACGCCAAAAAGAAGGGCGTCCGCCTGATCGGCCATCACGAAACCGGCGGCGCGGCCAGCCACTATGAAAACCAGTTCGACAAGGCGTTCAAATTCGCGGCCGACAATGGCTACATGGTGGTGAAGACCGGCTATGTCACCGATGCCGGCCAGATCGAACGGGTTGATGCTGACGGCACCAGATACCGCGAATGGCACCAGGGCCAGTGGATGAGCAATCACTTCGTCCGGGTCGCGCTCGCTGCCAACAAGTACAAGATTGCGTTTGACAGCCACGAACCGATCAAGGGCACCGGCTTGCAGCGGACCTATCCCAACTGGGTCGCGCGCGAAGGGATGCGCGGGATGGAGTACAACTCCTGGAGCGGGAAGAACCCGCCCGAGCATGAGGCGAACATCGTTTTTACCCGCATGCTGGAAGGGCCGATGGACTTTACCCCCGGGATTCTTAGCCTGAAGGGCGAAAAGGACAGCAACATCCTGTCGACCATCGCCAAGCAGCTGGCGCTCTACGTGGTGATCTACTCACCCGTGCAGATGGTGGCAGATACCCCGGAGAACTATGCCAGATACCCCGGGCCGATGAAGTTTATCCGTGATGTGCCGACAGATTGGGATGAGACCCGGGTGCTCAATGGTGAGATCGGCGATTACGTCACTATCGTCCGCAAGCAGCGCGGCGGGCAGGACTGGTACCTTGGCGCGGTGGGTGACGAGGAAGCCCGGACCGTTAGCTTCAAGCTCGATTTCCTCACGCCCGGGGCGAAATATGTCGCTGAGATATACCGCGACGGGGACGATGCTGATTACCGGACCGACAAGCGTCATGCGATCGTGATCGAGGAACGGCCGGTTTCGGCGGCGGACAGCATGACACTGCGGTTGGCGCCCGGTGGCGGCGCGGCGGTGCGGTTCCGCCGGCTCAAATGATCTGGCGGTGGCTGATCGCGCTGCTGGCAATGGCAATGGCTTCGCCGGCTTTGGCTGCCAGCGACAGCGGCCGGTTCGTTGAGGTCGGGCGGATGGCGGCAACGGGGCTGCCCGATCAGCGGCTGACGATCTGGCTGCCGCCCGGCTATGATCAAAGCAAGCGCCGCTATCCGGTGCTGTACATGCACGATGGGCACAACCTGTTCGATCCTGCGAAGAGCAATTTCAACAAGGTCTGGGCGGCCGACAAGGCAATGCTGGCGGCCATGGCCACTGGCCAGATCGAACCGCATATCATCGTCGGGATATGGGCGCCCGGAAAAGATCGTTGTCGGCAGTACTTGCCGCAATCGGCATATGATCAGGCCTCGCCGAGCTTGCGCGCCGCGATGGATGGCCTTGCCGGCGGCCCGATCATTTCAACTGCCTATCTGGACTGGCTGGCGGGGCCGCTCAAGCAATGGGTCGATCAGACCTATCGCACCCGCCGCGGCCGGCGCGATACTGCCATTGCGGGTTCCAGCATGGGCGG
>JAFLDC010000187.1 GCA_017302775.1 Sphingomonadales bacterium | reverse complement strand
TTAGCCTTGCTGTCGCCTTTTTTGAGCAGATCGCCGAGGCGGATCGAATACTCCTTTTGAGTTCCGCTGGCCTTGTCGAACCGGATCAGCTTGGCCCGGTTGCCAGCGGCATATTCGCTGAGGCCGCCAACCGCGATCATCGCGTCAAGCAGCGTCATATTGGCTCGGTAAGGCACTGCCGCGGGCTTTTCTGTAGCCCCAACGATGCGGACCTGCTGGCTGTATGTGCCCGAGAATTTGTTGACGATCACCGACACCAGCGGATCCTGGATGTATTGAGAGAGCTGAAGGGTCAGATCGTCGGCCAGCATCTTGGGCGTTTTGCCCACGGCGGGCATGTCAGTGATGAGCGGAGTCGTGATCCGTCCGTCAGGCCGGACCTGCACCTTCGCCCCGAGCTCCGGATTGCGCCAGACGAAAATCGTCAACTCGTCGAGTGGGCCGATGATATAGTCTTCGCCCGGCCCTTCCTGCATCGCAACATAAGACGCCGAGGGCAGTTGCGGGCCACTCGCCCCACCACCGCAGCCGCTCAGCATCAGGCTGAACATGGCGCTACTGGCCAGTAGTCGAGAGAAACGGTTGATCGGCATCGGGCATTCCCTTGTGAGGCGCCGCGCCGTAGATCAGGCAATGCCCTTCCTGACCAGCGACCCGGCAATTTCAGCCTCCGCTATCGGGAAAAAGGGTGAATATTGCGTTAGCCCTATGTGCAGATTCGATGTGCACCACGGGCTGGTCCCAAAACGGGACAGGCCAACGAAGGCCTGTTAAACTAGGATTTCTGCCGCCGGGCCGTGTCCCAGGAACTGTGCAGGGCTGGCGCTGGCACCATAGGCCCCGGCGCAAAACACTGCCACCAGATCCCCTGTATCAGCGTGTGGGAAGCCGCCCTTGTCTGCTAGCCGATCGAGCGGTGTACACAGACAGCCAACCACGTTGGCTTCCTCTTCGACCGGTGCATCAAACCGGCTGGCAATGGCCACCGGATAGTTGCGACGGACCACCGTCCCGAAATTGCCGGATGCGGCAAGCTGATGGTGCAGGCCGCCGTCCACGATCAAGAACACTTCGCCGTGACTGACCTTTCGATCGACAATCCGGGTGAGATAAACACCTGATTCGCCAACAAGATAACGTCCCAGTTCCATGCAGAATGCGGTTTCCGCAATGGCCGCAGGCAAACTGGCAAAGGCCTCGCCCAACGCAGCGCCAATTGCCGCGATGTCGACCGGCTCGTCCCCTGGAAAATAGGGAATGCCAAGGCCGCCGCCAAGATTGCAACGCGGCAACGGCGCACCGCTCTGTTCGGCCAGCCGAGCCGCCAGCGCCAGGGTCTGTGCCTGTGTTTCGATAATGGCCGAGGCGTCCAGCGCCTGGCTGCCAGCGAAGATATGGAAACCACGCCATTCCGCCCCACTGGCGATGAGCTGCCGCGCCAGGGCCGGAACCCGCTCTGCATCGACGCCGAACTGCTTGGCGCCGCCGCCCATCTTCATACCCGATCCCTTAAGATCAAAATCGGGATTTACCCTGATTGCCAGCCGCGGGGCACGGCCCAGCCGCATGCCAAGGTCTAGTGCACGCGCTGCCTCACCCTCCGATTCAAGGTTGATTGTGGCGCCAGCAGTAATCGCTGCCTCCAGTTCCTCCGTTCGTTTGCCCGGTCCGGCGAAGCTGACGATCTTTGGGTCTACCCCCGCCGCGGTCAGCAACGAAAGCTCTCCCCCCGAAGCGATATCGAACCCGTCCACCAATTCAGACATTGCCTGAATAACTGGACCATAAGGATTTGCTTTGACAGCGAAATGAAGCGCCAGCCGCAGAGGCATCGCCGCCCGCAACGCAGCGACGCGGTGCTGCAGATGCTCGCGCGAATAGACGAACAATGGCGTCGATCCGGCCCGCGCCACCAGATCCGATGCTTTATGGCCAGCAATGGCCAGTTCGCCGTCCATTGCCACGAATCCAGCCGGAATCGGTCCCAACGGTTTCATGCTGCAAGCTCCTGATACAGACCATTACGATCGATCTTGCCATTGGGGGAGATCGGCATGGCTGTACGCCAGTGAATTTCCTTGGGCTGCATGAAGTTTGGCAATTCTTTCAAAAGGTAACGCGGAAGTTCTTGTTCGGGATCGGATGCATTGCGCGCGGCGCGGACGATCAGGTGCACCGCATGTCCCAGCCGCACATCGGGAATGCCCAGCGCCACGGCTTCGGCAACCAGGCCGCTGGCAAGGGCCGCCTCTTCAATCTCCTGTGGGCTGATCCGGTTACCGGCGCTCTTGATCATCGCGTCGCGGCGGCCGACGAAGTAAAGCAGGCCATCCGCGGCCCGCTTGACCCGATCGCCCGACCAAACCGCCATTCCGCCGTAGACCGAGCCAGGCGGCGCCGGTTTGAACCGCTCGTCAGTCCGCACCGGATCCTGCCAATAACCTTGCGCGACGAGCGGCCCGCAATGAACCAGCTCGCCCTCCTCGTCATCGGCCGTCTCAGCACCGTCATCACCGATAACGAGGATTTCGGCATGGGGGATCGCCCTCCCCATCGAGGTCGGATGACTGTCGATCAGGTCAGGATCGAGAAAGGTCGAGCGGAAGGCTTCGGTCAGCCCGTACATCGCAAACAGGCGTGCCTGCGGGAATATCTGTCTCAGCCGCCTGACCAGATCTACTGTCAGGGCGCCGCCGGAATTGGTAAGACGGCGTAGCTGGCCGGCGATTTCATCGGGCCAATCCAGCTCCGCCACCTGAACCCACAAGGGGGGAACGGCAGCCAGCGTGGTAACGCCGTGACGGGCCACAGCCTTCATCACGTCGCGCGGCGCAAGGTAATCAAGCGGAACGACTTGGCCACCGGCGTACCAGGTCGAAAGCAACTGATTCTGCCCATAGTCGAAGGACAAGGGCAAAACCGCCAAGGTCACATCATCATCCGCCAGGCCCAAATAGGTCGCGACGCTTTGCGCGCCGAGCCACATATTGGCATGTGACAGCATCACCCCCTTCGGTTTCCCGGTAGACCCGCTGGTGTAGAGAATCGCCGCCAATTCGTCAGGATCGGCCGCACTTGGCGCAATTGGTTGCGCCGCAGCCGCCTGGCTAAGCGCGTCGCCCTCAGCCAGAATCGCACATTCCTGCGGCACGTCCATCGGCTCCAGACCGGAGAGACGTGATGGCGTTGCGATCAGCAGCCGCGCGCCGCTGTCTTGCAGGATATGCCTCACCTGAGATCGCTTGAGCAGCGGATTGATCGGGACATGAACCAGCCCTGCCCGCGCCGCGGCGAGCGGCAGCAGGCAAGTTAGTTCCCCTTTGGCGGCCCAACTTGCCACGCGGGCTCCTGGTTCCCCAACCTGAGCGCGCAGCAATCCCGCGAGCCGAGCGACACGATCCCTTAAGTCCTTGTAGCTATAGGTGCCTTCGCGCAGCGCCAGCGCCGGTGCTGTATCGGCACCGCGCAGGACGAGGTGATCAAGTGGCCGGATCGGTTCTTCGGACTGGTCTGCAGGCACGGGCTTACAAGGCTCCAAGTGTGGGGAAACAGCAAGTGGTTTCGGTCGTCTATCACGATGATCTTAAGGAAGTCCAAGGCGATGCCGCTCTGACCGCGCTGGTCTCCGCACCCGGGGCGACCGCCCCGTTTGACCGGTGGGAATGGTGGCAAGGTCTGGTCAGGCAATGCGGCATCACGCCGCTGATCGCCGTGGCGCGCGATGGCCAGCACCGCGCGATCCTGCCGCTGATGCGCAAGGGTCGCGCGATCCATGCCTTGGCCAACTGGTATACGTTCCGCGTGGTGCCGGTCATTTCGGCGGGCGCGGATAGCAAGGCCCTGCTGCTGGCCCTGGCGCAGGACCTGGCCGGCCAGGCACCGCATCTGAGCCTTGCCCCGCTGGGCGATGAGCACGGCGAGGTTCAGCAGTTGACGGCGGCGCTGCGCCAGGCAGGCTGGATGGCGTTCCAAACCCAGTGCGATGTCAACCATGTGCTTGTGGTTGGCGGGCGCACTTTCGCTGAATACCTCGCGGCGCGCCCCGGGCCGCTGCGCACCACGTTGAAGCGCAAGGCGAGCAAGGTTGCCGTGCAGCTAACCACGCAATTCGATCCTGCCCTGTGGGACGAATACGAAGCGGTCTACGCCGCCAGCTGGAAACCGCAGGAAGGCGCGCCGGCTTTTCTGCGTGCATTTGCCGAACAAGAAGGGGCGGCGGGCCGTTTGCGGATGGCCGTTGCGCGGGTCGACGGTGTTGCTGTGGCCACGCAATTCTGGACCGTAGAAAACGGCACGGCGTTCATTCACAAGCTGGCTCATACGGAGGCAAGCAAACCGCTCTCACCGGGAACCACGTTGTCCGCTGCGCTGTTCGAGCATGTAATCGATCGCGACAAGGTAGGCCTTGTCGATTTCGGCACCGGTAACGATGCCTACAAGCGCGACTGGATGGAGCAGGTTCGCCCGCGCTACCGGATTGAGGCATTTCGCCCACTGTGGCCCGGAAACTGGATGCAGATCGCCAAGGCGGCCTTGCAGTCCATGCGGGCACGCGGCTAGAGGCCGCTCAAACCATGAACGGAATGACGATGCGATCCCATACCGACCGCAAGCTGCGCAAGATTCTGGAAGATGTTCTAGGCCTCAAGCCGGGTCAGGCTGACGGGTTCGATGACAATACCGGTCTGTTCGGGGAATTGCCGGAACTGGATTCGATGGCCGTTGCCGGATTGCTCACCGAAATGGAAGATCGCCTCGACATCGTGATCGATGAAGACGAGATCGATGGTGAGCTGTTTGAAACCTATGGCAATCTGCTGACCTTCGCAGTGGCTAAGCAAACAGACGCGTGAAGCCGACCAGCTATCCTTGTCCATTACCGGGCGGCGCATCCGCCAGCGAACTGGCCCTGGTTTTTGATCAGGGTCGGGCCTGCCGCGTCCTGATCGCGCCTGCCCTGTTTGATGAAGCGAACCGCATGCGGCGCTTTACTGTGGAAGTCATGCGGCGTCTTGATGGCGCAGGGATCGACAGTTTTTTCCCGGATCTGCCCGGCTGCAACGAAAGCGAGCGCGATCTGACAACAGTGGAGCCGGAGGATTGGCGCATGGCGCTGGAATCGGCAGCGCACCATTTTAGAGCAACCCATGTGCTGGCGTTACGCGGCGGCGGGCTGATCATTCCGGACAAACTGCCCGGCTGGCATTTCGGGCCAGTTAAAGGCGCCAGCCTGATCAAGACCTTGCTGCGCGCGCGTATTATCAGCGCCCGCGAAGCTGGAGTTGAAGAAAACGCGGCGCAATTGATGGAGCATGGGCGGGAGCATGGCCTTGATCTGGCCGGTTATTCGCTTTCGGCGGAAATGCTGCGTCAGCTTGACCAGGCGACCGCACCCCAGCGTGGTAACCTGATCCCGATCGATCAGGAAACGATTGGCGGCAGCCCCTTGTGGCTAAGAGCTGAACCGGACGACGATCCCGCTCAGGAAGACGCGCTGGCCGCAGTCCTCGCCGTAGGGCTTGCCGCGTGAACCGCCGGCATTTCACCTTCATTTGCGAAGGTTCGGCACTGGCCGGATCAATCGATATGGCGAATGCCACCACCGGACTGCTGATCGTCAGTGGTGGCAACGAGGTCCGGTCAGGCCCATGGGGCAGTCAGGCTGAACTGGCCGATCGCATTGCCGCCGCCCGCTTTCCGGTGATGCGGTTTGATCGCCGCGGAGTGGGCGACAGTGAGGGTCAAAACGGCGGCTTCACCACCAGCGCGCCTGATCTGCAAGCAGCCGTTGGCGCCTTTCGCGCCCACGTTCCTACGCTTCGGCGGATTGTCGCCTATGGCAAC
>JAFLDC010000186.1 GCA_017302775.1 Sphingomonadales bacterium | reverse complement strand
CCTTGCACCGGAACGCGAGTCTGCGCCTTCTTGTAGGTTTCGACCATGTCCTTGCTGAACACATCGTCCACTTCGGGCAGCGATACGCGGTCTTGCGGGCGCTTCGGCCCGGCCAGCGAGGGCACCACGGTGCCGAGATCGAGTTCCAGCGTCGAGGAAAACACCGGCTCCACCGCGGGATCGATCCAGAAACCCTGTTCCTTGGCATAGGCTTCGACCAGTGCGATCTGGCTTTCCTCGCGTCCGGTCAGCCGCAGGTAATCCAGCGTTTTGTCGTCGATCCCGAAGAAGCCGCAAGTGGCCCCATATTCCGGAGCCATGTTGGCGAGAGTAGCGCGGTCGGCCAGGGTCAGCCCGGCCAGACCAGGGCCGTAATATTCGACGAACCGGCCCACCACGCCGTGCTGGCGCAGCAGGTTGGTGCAGGTTAGCACCAGGTCGGTTGCAGTAACGCCTTCGCTGAGTGCACCGGTCAGCTTGAAGCCGACCACTTCGGGGATCAGCATCGAAACCGGCTGGCCGAGCATCGCAGCCTCGGCCTCGATCCCGCCGACGCCCCAGCCCAGCACGCCCAGGCCGTTGATCATGGTGGTGTGGCTGTCCGTGCCGACGCAGGTGTCGGGATAGGCGACCGTGACACCGTTCTGATCCGTGCTGGTCCACACCGTCTGAGCGATGTTCTCCAGATTGACCTGGTGGCAGATGCCGGTGCCCGGCGGCACAGCGTAGAAATTGTTGAGCGACTTGGAACCCCACTTGAGGAAGTCATAGCGTTCCATGTTGCGATGATATTCGATCTCGACGTTTTCTTCGAACGCCTTGGGATGGCCGAATTCGTCGACCATCACAGAGTGGTCGATCACCAGGTTCACCGGGACCAGCGGATTGATCTTGCTGGTATCACCACCGAGCGTGGCGATCGCGTCGCGCATCGCGGCCAGATCGACCACGCAGGGTACGCCAGTGAAATCCTGCAGCAGCACGCGGGCCGGGCGATATTGAATCTCGTTGGTGCTTTCCGCCGGGTTTTTCTGCCAATCGACGATCGCCTTCACATCGCTTTCAGAAACAGTGAAGCCGCCGTCTTCAAAGCGCAGCAGGTTTTCGAGCAGGACCTTCATGCTGAACGGCAGGCGCGACACGTCACCAAACTTGGCGGCGGCCTTCTTCAGCGAGTAATAGGCGTAGTCCTTGCCGCCAACGGTAAGGGTAGAGCGAGTGCCGAGGGTGTCCTGTCCGACCTGAGTCATTGCCGCGTGTTCTCCTGATCTGGAAGCCCCGGGGGAACTGCGCGAAAGGGCCGCAGCAGGGCCAGTTGTCGGCGCCGCCGATGCGCGCGAATCCCCCGCACGTCAAGGGTAAGGCGGTAATATAAGACTAAAGTGCAGTCTGTTCGGTAGGCTTTCTTGCGGCGATCAGGCAGCCCGCGACAATCAGGACCGCCCCTGCCACGGTTGACCAGGTCATGGCTTCGTCGAACATCCACCAGCCGACCAGCGCCGCCCAGATGAACGCGGTATATTCAATCGGCAGCAGGGCCTGCGCTTCGGCCCGGCCATAGCCCCAAGACAACAGCATCAGCGCGATCATGGCAAGCACCGCTCCGCTCACAATCAGGGACAGCGCTTCTGCATTGGGCCATACCAGCAGCCAGGGGCTGGCCAGTCCCAGAAAGATGCCAACCCATACCGTCTGGAACAACGCTACTTCGATCGGCCCCGAGACCAGCGCCTGTTTGCGTTGAAGAATCAGATTGAAGGCATAGAGCACGGCGGAAAACAGGATTGCGGCGATACCCCAGCCGACCATCGGCCCCGGCTGCTGTTCACCCATCCGGGCCGCGGCGATCACAGCTACCCCGGCAAGCCCCAGCAGCGAAGCCAGAATAGCGCCGCGTCCGATCTGCTCGCCCAGCAAGACAGCGGCCAGATAGAGCGCGATCAAAGGTGCGATGAAAGACAGCGCGATCGCTTCGGCCATCGGCAAATAGACCAGGCCCCAAAAGAACGAGGTCGCCATGGCCCCCGAAACCGCTCCGCGTAGCGCGTGCAGCTTCATTGTACTGGCATTCGGCCAGGTGCCGCCCCGCCAGCGCCACAACGGTGCAACGATTACGGTTCCCACCAGCGACCGCACCAGCATGGCCGAATAGGCCCCGACCGCCAGCGAAGCGCCCTTCATCAGTCCGTCCATAATGCTGAACAGGGCAATGCCCAGCAGTGCTGCCACAAACGGCGCGGCACGGTGTTGGCGATAGCTGGCAGCGGCGGACGACACGCGAAATTTCCCCTTGGGCACGCGGTAGGGGAGGGGCACTGGCGGCGCAAGGGCAACCCGGCTAGAGTAACGGCAAGAGGTGTGCCAGCGATGCAGTCCGTACCCGGCCCAACCCCACGCGGCGGCGATGTGGTAAAGCGCCACGGCCTGATGACGCGCCTGTGGCACTGGCTCAATGCCATTGCCGTTACGGTCATGCTGATGAGCGGACTGATGATTTTCAACGCTCATCCGCGACTCTATTGGGGCCACTATGGCGCCAACCCCGATCCGGCTTGGCTGGACCTCAGCCAGGTCAACGGCGGCATACCTTTCCCTGGCGCCGTGACCATCCCCACCGATTACAGCTTGGCCGATGCACGGCTGTGGCATTTGGCCTTTGCCTGGCCGCTTGCGGCGGCGCTGTGCGGCTATCTGGTCTGGGCCTTGCTCTCCGGGCGTCTGCGCCGCGAGATCGTGCCGACGCCGCGTGACCTTGCGCCGCGTAACCTGCGCGATGACATCGCCGAGCACGCACGGCTGCGCTTTCCCACCGGAGCCGCAGCCCTGCGCTATGGCGTGTTGCAGCGGCTCGCGTATAGCGCGGTGCTCTTGATCTTGCTACCGGGCATGGTGTTAACCGGCCTTGCCATGTCTCCCGCCATGGATGCCGGCTGGCCGTGGCTGGTCGATCTGCTTGGCGGGCGGCAATCGGCCCGTTCAGTCCATTTTCTATGCGCCGCGGCCCTGGTCGGGTTTGTTGCCGTGCATCTGGCCATGGTTGCGCTGAGCGGACCGATCAATGGGATGCGTGCGATGCTCAGCGGGCGTTATCGTCTGCCACTGGAAGCGGAGCAGGCGGAATGATCCTGACCCGGCGCAGTTTGATCGGGATCGGCGCGGCGGGGGCGGGCGGCTTGTTGCTGAGCGGATGTGACCGCCTCAATGCCAATGGCACGTTCCGTCAGGGTATGAAATCGGCCGAGGGACTGACGATGCGTGCCCAGCGACTGGTGATGGGTGATGCCCTGGCGCGTGAATTCGGGCCGGGGGAAATGTCGCCCGATTTTCGCGTCAATGGCAATGCGCGGGTTGAAGACGCTGCCTATCGCGCTGCTCTCGCGAGCGGGTTCGCCGGTTGGGCTTTGCGGGTTGATGGGCTGGTTCAGCGTCCTTTGACGCTCGGCCTCGATGCGTTGAAGCGGCTACCCCAGCGTGCCCAGATCACTCGGCATGACTGTGTCGAGGGGTGGAGCGCGATCGGCAAGTGGCAAGGGCCGCAACTTGGCCCGGTGCTTGCCGCTGCGGGGCTGCTGCCCGATGCGCGGTACGTCGTGTTCCACTGCGCTGACCGCTTCGGCGACAAGCCCTATTACGAATCGATCGATCTGATCGATGCGTTCCACCCCCAGACAATCCTGGCCTGGGCGATGAACGATGCGCCGCTCAGCGAAGCGCACGGTGCCCCGCTGCGGCTGCGGGTTGAACGCCAGCTTGGCTACAAACACGCCAAATACGTGATGCGCATAGAACTCCGTGCCACTCTCACCGGGCTTTACGGCGGCAAGGGCGGCTATTGGGAGGATAATGGCGATTACGCCTGGTACGCTGGAATCTAACCCTTACATCAGCTTCTTGACCTGATCGGCGCTGTAGAGCCACAGGTCTGCACCTTCACGAATTACGCTACCCATGGTCTTGTTGAACTGCGCCATATGCGCACTGGCCATGTGCGCGCCGAGCGCCGCTTCGCTTTCCCAACGTTCAGAGATGCGGATCAGGTCGGGATCGGCGATATCCTGCGCGAAGGAATAGTGGATGCAGCCGTCTTCGGCATTGGTGGCCTTGACCATGGCGATCGCCTGGTCGCGTACCTTTTCGAATTCCCCAGCGCCCAGCTTGAGCCAGCCTTCGATCAGCAACATGTCCGTCTCCTGTGATTCGTTAATCGCCCGATTAACACCACGGATCGCGGGGTCCGCGCAAGTAGGGACGGACCGTGCCGGTGGCGACCAGATCATCGGCGATCGATTGAACCGATCCGTCGGCTCGTCCGCGCAGCAGATGGCGCAGCTCGCGGCCATACTCATCGCGCACGTCCGGGCTGGGGCCAGCCAGGGAAAACGGTCCCTGGTTGACCAGGGCGAGCAGGGCGCTGGCGGCAGCCTCGCCTTTGGCGGCTTCGGCCGGGCACCGGGCGGGGTGGAGTTCCGGCGCATCAATACCAATGATCCGAATCCGGCGCGGACCGATGATCAGAGTATCGCCATCAGGAACGCAGGCGCCGCTGCCGCGCTGGCCGCACCGGACGAATTTGGCGGTGATGATCTCGTTGGGGCCGGTCGGCATGGCTCGGGGGCCAATCCTGTCATCGATCAGGAACCACGACAGCGCCAGAACGAGAATCGCGGCGGCCAGCCACCATCTGATCGCGTTCCAGAACCGTCGCGGCAGGGATATACCCTGCCAGCGATGCGTCGGCAAAACGCGCCCGTATCCCCTGTTGCGCCGCGGCCAGACCATGCCGCTTGCGGTAAGGCTTCGCTCAGCGCATCGCAAGCGCCGCACACCAGTCCGATCGTCGTCCGCGCCACGGCTCGGCCAGACCCTCGCGGACCAGCTGTTCGCCCAGCGAACGACCGCCGCGTTTGGCGATCCGCAGCGAGCGGCCATACCGATCGGTTGCGCGGCCCTCGATTGCCAGGGTGAACGGACCGGCGTTCAACAAGGTGAGCAGGCGACGTTTTGCCCGGTTACCCAGAACGCGCTCCGCCGTACATCCGGCCTGCGCCGTCTCCGGCGCGTTGATGTCCGCCAGACGAACTTTCTCTCCGTTGATCCAGAAGGTATCGCCATCAACGACGCAGTTAATCCGGGGAGCATCCGCGCAAAGCGTGAAAGCGGTAGCAAGGGTGAACAGCGACAGGGCCATGCCCGCCGCATGACCCTGGTTTGTGGCTTCATCCTATCCGGATAAATGCGTGGTTTTGCTCCGTTTCAGAGGCTTAGGAACAGCCCGGCGAGCGCTGCGCTCATCAGGTTGGACAGGCTGCCCGCGACCAGCGCCTTAACGCCAAGTCGGGCGATGATCGGGCGCTGGTTTGGTGCAAGACCCCCGGTGACCGCCATCTGGATCGCGATCGAGCTGAAATTGGCGAAGCCGCACAGCGCAAAGGTGACGATTGCCTGGGTCTGCTCGGACAGTGTCTTGGCTGCGCTGAGATCGATGAAGGCAACGAATTCATTCAATACCACTTTGGTGCCGAAAAAGCCGCCGGCGGCAACCGCTTCCACCCAGTTCGGCGCGCCGAGCAGCAGGAAGATCGGCGCGAAGACGTAGCCGAGGATCATCTGGAACGACAGATCCGGCATGCCAAACAGACCGCCGATTCCGCCCAGAATTCCGTTCGCCAGCGCGACCAGAGCGACGAAGGCGAGCACCATAGCACCGACCATGACCGCCAGCTTGACCCCGGTCTGGGCACCTTGCGCGGCGGCCATGATGACGTTGGCGGGGCGTTCCTCTTCATCGGGGATGACCACCTCATCTGGTTCCACCAGTGCTTCACCTTTGGGATCAGGCATGATGATCTTGGCCATCAGGATTCC
>JAFLDC010000185.1 GCA_017302775.1 Sphingomonadales bacterium | reverse complement strand
AGGCCTTGCCCTTCCATGGCAAAGACCCCGATCTCGTCGACCGGGCCAAAGCGGTTCTTGATGCAGCGCAGGATACGGTACTGGTGGCTGCGCTCACCCTCAAACGCCATGACGACGTCGACCATATGTTCCAGCACCCGCGGGCCTGCGATTGAACCGTCTTTGGTTACGTGGCCGACCAGGAACAAGGCGACGCCATTCTCTTTGGCGTAACGGATCAGTTCAAACGCGGATGCGCGAACCTGGCTGACCGTGCCGGGAGCGCCCTCGATCTGGTCGGAATGCATCGTTTGGATCGAATCGATCACCAGCAGCGCCGGTGGTGGCATGGCCGCCAGGGTCGTCAGGATATCGCGCACCGATGTTGCCGCCGCCAATGCGATCGGCGCCTGTGCCAGACCGAGCCGATCAGCCCTGAGCCGGATCTGCCCGGCCGCCTCCTCACCGCTGATATACACGGCACTGGCCCCGCTCTGAGCGAGCCTGGCCGCTGCCTGCAACAGCAGGGTGGACTTGCCAATCCCGGGATCGCCACCCATCAGGACCGCAGCCCCAGGCACCATCCCGCCGCCCAGCGCACGGTCAAATTCTACCAGTCCGGTCGACTGGCGTTGCAGCACCTGACCGGGCGCATCGAGCGCCTCAAAGGCGATCTTGCGTCCGCCCGCCGACAGATCGTGCTTGGCCGAAAACACCGTTTCGGGTGCTTCTTCCGCCAGCGTATTCCATTCCCCGCAATCGGCGCACTGCCCCTGCCAGCGGAAGGTCACGCTACCACAGGCCTGACAGATGTAGCGGCGTTTGGGCTTGGCCATGGCAACCGAATAGGCGGAACGTAAGAGGAACGCAATTGCCTTTCTGGTCTTGTCGTGAAAGGTAGCGCCATGCGCCAAAAGGAACTTCGCATCGCCCTTGTCTGCTACGGCGGTGTCAGCCTGGCTGTTTACATGCACGGGGTGACCAAGGAACTGTGGAAACTGGCGCGCGCCAGCCGCGCCTATCATGGCGGTGCCCCGATCGCTGGTGGGACCGAAGCGGTCTATGAGGCGCTGCTTGAGCGGATCGAAAAGCACTTCAAGCTGCGTCTTCGTGTGCTGCCCGATATCATCGCCGGGGCCAGCGCGGGCGGGATCAACGGCGTGTTTCTGGCGCAGGCGATCCATTCCGGGCAAAGTCTGGAGCCGCTGACGGACCTGTGGCTTGAGCGGGCCGATGTCGACGTGCTGCTCGATCCGGATGCGCGGCCAGGATCGCGGATCGCCAAGTTCTGGGCGATGCCGATCGTGTACTGGCTGCTCAAACGCCCGGGCAATGTCGTATCGGCCAGTGTGGCGCCCGAAACGCGCAGCGAGGTGCGCGCCAAACTGTCCCGCTTGATTCGCTCGCGCTGGTTCGAACCGCCGTTCGGCGGTCTCGGCTTTTCGCGCTTGCTGCGTGAAGCGCTGACCGCGATGCAGAGCGGAGCAGCCGATGCGCCGCTGCTGCCCGCCGGTCATCCGCTAGATCTGTTCGTCACGGCGACCGATTTCAACGGCCACGACCAGGTTCTGCATCTGCACAGCCCGGAACGGATTGAGGAGAGCGAGCATCGTTTGTCGATCGGCTTTCGCTCAGCCGTCCCGGAAGCCGCCGGGACCCCGCTTGCACCACCGCTCGAGCTGGTTTTCGCGGCACGGGCGACGGCGAGTTTCCCGGGCGCATTCCCGGCGCTGCAACTGCACGAAATTGATGCGCTGGCGGCGGAAAATGACGAGGCATGGCACAGCCGGACTGCATTTGTGGAACGGATCATGCCCGAGCACAGCCACCGCGGCGATGCCGACCGGGTTGCTCTGATAGACGCTTCTGTGTTGGTCAACGCGCCCTTTGCAGACGCGATGCGGGTGCTGCGTGATCGTCCCGCCCAGCGCGAGGTTGACCGGCGCTTCGTCTATATCGATCCCCACCCCGACGAGGTTGGCGGACGGCGCCATGCCGATCCGCGGCCGCCGGGCTTTTTTCACGTGATTTTCGGCTCGCTGTCCTCGATCCCGCGTGAGCAGCCGGTGCGCGACAATCTGGAGGAAATCGAGCGATCCTCGCGCCAGCTTGCGCGGCTGACCGCAATCGTCGATTCGCTGCGCCCGGATGTGGAGGAGACGGTCGAAAAGCTGTTCGGCCGCACCTTGTTCTTCGACCGGCCAACGGTGAAGCGGCTTACGGCCTGGCGTGGCAAAGCTCAGCAAGCAGCCGCGGAGCGGGCCGGTTATGCCTTTCAGGCCTACGGGCAGGTCAAATTTGCAGGTATTCTGAATGATCTGGCCGAGACGATAAAGGCCGCCGCGCCGGAACTGCTGATGACCAATTCCGACCCGATAACGGAACGGCTGGCGGGGTGGCTGGCGGCGTGCGGCCTCGATCATATTGCCGCCATGCGCGGCGGGGCGAGCGACGCGGCCATCACCTTTTTCCGTGATCATGACCTTGGGTTCCGCATTCGGCGTCTGCGCTTGCTGGTACGGCGGCTTTCCGAGGATTGGGACGATATCGACGCGTCGGCGCCGGATGCCCGCGAACATGCCAGGGCAACGGTCTATCGCGCTCTTTCGCTCTATTTCGAGCGAGAGAGCGGCACCGCGCTGGGCCGCGATTTTGACAAGATCGCACGGGAGGTTCTGCAGGACCCCGGTATGGTCTTGCAGACCATCGCTCAGCGCCGCCAGCTCGCCGCGACCGACGTCATCGTCGATGCGATGCTGGCGGAGTGTCTCGGCGCGCTGCCGCGCGAACTGAAGCGGCGGATATTGCTGACGTACCTCGGTTTTCCGTTTTACGACACGGTCACCCTGCCGCTGTTGCGAGGCGAAGGGACGACCGAGTTTGAACCGGCCAAGGTCGATCGGATTTCACCTGACGACTGCAATTCGATCCGCAGCGGCGGCGCCGGGGCAATGCTGCGCGGAACCGAATTTTACAATTTCGGGGCATTCTTCAGTCGGGCCTATCGGGAAAACGATTACCTGTGGGGCCGGCTGCACGGCGTCGAACGGATGATCGATCTGGTCGCATCGGCTTTATCCGACAACATGATCCTCGATCCGATTGAACTTGCCGCGTTCAAGCGGGATGCGTTCCTGGCGGTCCTTGACGAAGAAGCGACGCGGCTAAAAACCGATCCCGCGCTTGTTGCAGGGATCAGGGCTGAAGTGATGCGCAGTTCGCCGCAAGCACGACCTGCGTGAACCGAGCAGCTTACCCGCCGAACGCTTCCTTGATGCGGTCAAAGAACCCTTTCGACTGCGGGGTTTCATCGCCGGTTTCCGTTGCCTGCAATTCGCGCAGCAATTCCTTTTGACGTGCCGAAAGCTTGGTCGGGGTTTCCACCATGATCTCGATCACCAGATCACCGCGCCCGCGCCCCTGTAGCACCGGCATGCCGGCACCGCGTTTGCGCAGTTGCTTGCCCGATTGAATTCCGGCCGGAATATCGATGCCGATCCGCTCGCCGTCGAGCCCCGGAATTTCAATTTCACCGCCAAGCGCCGCAGTGGTGAAGGCAATCGGTACGCGGGTGATCAGGGTCGTCCCGTCGCGCTCAAAAACGCCGTGACGGCGGATGTGGATGAAAATGTAGAGATCGCCTGGCGGCGATCCGAACGGCCCTGCCTCGCCCTTCCCGGCCAGCCGGATTCGACCCCGGGCGGAATGTTCACCTCAAGCGTTTGCGGCTGATCGACCCGCCCCTCGCCGCGGCATTTGCGGCACGGGTTTTCAATCACTTCACCGCGGCCCTGACAGGTCGGGCAAGTCCGCTCGACCATGAAGAACCCTTGCTGTGCGCGGACGTGGCCGTGGCCGCCGCACAGGTTGCAGCGGCGTGTCCCGGTTCCAGGCTCAGCGCCAGAGCCGTCACAAGGTTCGCATTTGGCGGATACCTCAATCTCGATCTCGGCCTGTTTGCCGTGGAAGGCATCGTTGAGATCGATCTCCATGTCATAGCGCAGATCTGCACCGCGCCGCGCCTGCTGGCGTCCGCCCCCGCCGCCAAAGGCGGACCCGAAGATTGTCTCGAAGATATCGCCCAGATCCGAGAAGCCGGCGCCAGCCCCGGCCCCGGCCCCACCGGCGCCAGCGCCGGACATGCCCTGTTTGAATGCCTCGTGGCCAAACCGGTCATAGGCGGCGCGCTTTTGTGGGTCTTTCAAGCATTCGTAGGCCTCGCTGATGGCCTTGAAGCGTGCTTCTGCCGCGGCATCACCGGGGTTCTTGTCCGGGTGCCAGCGCATTGCGAGCCGGCGATAGGACGATTTGATCGTGCCATCGTCTGCGGTGCGTTCGATTTCCAGCAGCGAATAATAGTCGGCTTCGACAGACATTAATCAGCCCCACACAAAAGCCCCTCCCGTTGGGGAGGGGTTGGGGTGGGTACGACACTGGCGTAATGGCCCACCCCGCTGCGACCGGGCAGCACGCTGCCAGGTCTCGCGCCCCTCCCCGACGGGGAGGGATCACGATCAGCCCTTGTTATCGTCCACTTCCGAAAATTCGGCGTCGACCACATCTTCACCGCCATCAGCAGGAGCATCGGTGCCCGGCGAAGCCGCAGCAGCCTGTTCCTTCTCATAGATAACCTGACCCATTTTCATCGCTTTCTCGGTCAAAGCCTGGGTCTTGGCGGTCATCTCCTCAACGTCGCCGCTTTCGATCGCGGTCTTGGCTTCAGCGATTGCAGCCTCGATTTCCGACTTCAGGTCAGCGTCCAGCTTGTCGCCATGTTCGGCCAGCTGCTGTTCGGTAGCGTGCACCAGACTGTCGGCGTTGTTTTTCGCTTCGGCGCCTTCACGACGCTTCTTGTCCTCTTCGGCAAACTTTTCCGCGTCCTTGACCATCTGGTCGATGTCCGCATCCGAAAGCCCACCCGACGCCTGGATCTTGATCTGCTGTTCCTTGCCGGTCCCCTTGTCCTTGGCGTGGACATTGACAATGCCGTTTGCGTCGATGTCAAAGGTGACCTCGATCTGCGGCACGCCGCGCCGCGCCGGCGGAATGCCGACAAGGTCGAACTGGCCCAGCAGCTTGTTGTCGGCTGCCATCTCGCGCTCGCCCTGGAACACCCGGATCGTAACCGCCTGCTGATTGTCTTCGGCGGTCGAGTAGACCTGACTCTTCTTGGTCGGGATCGTGGTGTTGCGGTCGATCATGCGGGTGAACACGCCGCCCAGCGTCTCGATCCCGAGCGACAGCGGGGTCACATCAAGCAGCAGCACGTCCTTGACGTCGCCCTGCAGTACCCCGGCCTGGATCGCCGCACCCATGGCCACCACTTCATCCGGATTGACGCCGGTGTGCGGTTCCTTGCCGAAGAATTCCTTCACCACTTCGCGTACCTTGGGCATGCGGGTCATCCCGCCGACCAAAACGACGTCGTCGATGTCAGACGCCTTGAGGCCGGCATCGGCCAGCGCCTTCTTCATCGGCTCCTTGGTGCGTTCGATCAGCCCGGAAACCATCTTTTCCAGATCGGCCCTGGTGATTGTTTCCACCAGGTGCAGCGGGGTGGTTGCGCCGCCTTCCATGCGGGCGGTGATGAACGGCAGGTTGATTTCGGTCGAAGCCGTGCTCGACAGCTCGATCTTGGCCTTTTCAGCGGCTTCCTTGAGGCGCTGCAGCGCGAGCTTGTCGGTGCGCAGGTCCATGCCTTCCTTTTTCTTGAACTGATCGGCCAGCCATTCGACCACTTGGGTGTCGAAGTCTTCACCGCCCAGGAAGGTATCGCCGTTGGTGCTCTTCACTTCGAACACGCCATCGCCGATCTCCAGGATCGAAACGTCGAACGTGCCGCCGCCAAGGTCATAGACCGCGATGGTCTTGCCATCGTTCTTTTCGAGGCCATAGGCGAGCGCTGCCGCAGTTGGCTCGTTGATGATCC
>JAFLDC010000184.1 GCA_017302775.1 Sphingomonadales bacterium | reverse complement strand
CCGACATCGCCAAGGTTATGCTGGCTCGCCAGGAAGCAGGAATTGCCTTTGAGGCGACACTGCAAGTGCGCAACCGCCTGCTGTCTGCATACCAGGACATCATGCGGATGGGAGTATGATAGATGAGTGAGCTCGTCCCTACGCCCAACGCCACACTGACGCCATCCGCCGGATCGCCGCTGGACCGGGTCAGAGAGCTGGCCACGCAGCCCGCCATCAAACGGGCTTTGCCATGGTTCCTTGGTCTCGCCGCGATCGGCGGTGCCGGTCTGACTTACGCCGCGCTGGCACCGGCCCCGCAGCGAGTGCTCTATTCCGAACTTGATGATACCGAACGCGCCGGGGTTGCGGCAAGCCTGGACAAGGCCGGTATCACCTATGAAATCGATGCGAACACCGGCACTCTGTCGGTCGCGGAGGGCGATCTGTACAAGGCGCGGATGCTGGTGGCATCCGATGGTGCACTCGCCCTGCCGGACCCGGTGTCCGATTTGAACAACCTCCCGCTGGGCGCCAGCCGTACCCTTGAGGGCGAGCGTTTGCGCGGCGCGCGCGAGCATGAGTTGACGCTCACAATCCAGCAAATTGATGGAGTGGAAAGCGTTCGCGTGCACCTGGCCGAAGGGAACCGGTCTGTCTTCGTGCGCGACGAAGCGCCGCCCACTGCCTCAGTCATGATCCGTATGGCCAAAGGCCGCAAGCTGAGCGACGGCCAGGTCGCGGCGATCGTCAATCTGGTTGCGGGTTCGGTTCCTGGTCTGTCCCCTGATGCCGTGCGCGTGGTCGATCAACACGGGCGACTACTTTCCGATCCAGCCGTCCGCGGATCCGATCGCCTGGAAATGCAGGCACGAATGGAAGAAAAGCTGCGCACGCAACTGGATCAACTGCTGACTCCGATGCTCGGCAGCGGCAACTTCACCAATGAAGTCCAGGTCGAACTCGACATGGACGAGGTCACGTCCGCACGCGAGCGGTATGACAAGGATGGTGTGGTTCGCAGCGAAACATCACAACAAGCACAGGTTTCGGGTCAGCCGGGGCAAGCGGCGGGTGTTCCAGGGGCACTTAGCAATACGCCGCCGCCAGCCACCCAAGTCACCACCGCACCTCCTCAAGCCGGCCCGGCAGCTGGCGCCGCGACAACGGCCAGCGGCGAAAGTTCGGCAAGCCGTACTTACGAGCTGGGCCGCGAGGTATCCGTTGCGAACATTCAACCCGGCAAATTGAAGCGCATCTCGGTGGCGGTCGCCATTAGCCAGGAAGCGATGAAAAAGGCCAAGCCCGGCGACATCGATCAGATCAAGGCCTTGGTTTCCGCTGCGGCCGGGGTCGACCCGCAACGCGGCGATCAGGTGCAGGTGCTCATGCGGCCGTTTGAACCCGCCAATGACGAGACGCTGCCATTCTGGGAAGCTACCTGGTTCGCTATGGTAGTACGCAGCATCGTCGCTCTGCTCGCGGTGTTGCTGGTACTGGTGCTTGGCGTGCGGCCATTGATACGCGCCCTCAAACGGGATCCCGGCCAGGCTTCAGATAGCGATGACGCCGGCGGCGCTGTGCAAGCCAGCGCTGTTCAGGACAATGGAGCAGACGCTGCTGCACTGGGCCGCCAGGTCAGTCTGGCACAGCGGATCGTTGAAGAAAAACCCGCTGATGCCGTCGCGGCGCTGCAGCAGATGCTCGGAAACGGTAAGGTGGAACCGGTGCGATGAGCGACCCCGCCGCCCCTCCCGCGCTGGGCGATGCCGAACGCGCCGCAGTGATGATCATGCTGCTCGACGAAGCGCAAGCAGCATCCATTCTCGAGCAGCTTGGACCGGATGAACTGCAGCTGCTCGGCGAAAAAATGTGCACCCTGGGCGATGTCGGCCCGGAGCAGATCACCCAGGCAATTGCAGGCTTCGTGGATAACACTCAAGGGAGCGGAATTTCGGCGCGGGGCCGCAATGCTCAGGTCCGGAGCCTCATGACCCGAGCGGTTGGAGAAGTCAAAGCAGACAGCCTGATGCAACGCATTCTCCCGCTGGGCGAAAGCACCGGCCCTGCGATCGAACTGGCACGCTGGCTGACCCCGCAAGCGTTGATACCGCTTATCAAGGATGAGCACCCCCAGGCTATCGCCGTCCTCCTTGTACAGCTGCAACCTGATGTGGCGGCCGAAGTACTCCACTCATTGCCAAGCGGGGTGCAACCTCAGGTGATGCACCGGATCGCAACACTCGGCGCTGTCTCGTCCGAGGCAATTGCGATGCTGGAATCCTTGCTCGAGAGCCGGATCGGCGCATTCCATGGCAAGGCAGCGCTGACGCTAGGGGGTGCGCGACACGCCGCTGACATTATCAACAATGCCGGAAAGGCTGCGGAAAAGCGCATAATGCCGGAGATCAGCCGGATCGACAAAGCTCTCGCTCGCGAAATCGAAGGTGAGATGTTCAAGTTCGAGCACCTCTTCACGCTTGACGCCAAATCGATGGGTGCACTGCTGCGTGAGATCGAAAGTGACATTTTGATCACTGCATTGAAAGGCACTGCCGAGGACCAACGCGAGGTCTTTTTCGGTGCGATGTCCAGCCGTGCTGCAGAAGGCGTCAAGGACGAAATCGCAGCGCGCGGCCGCCTCAAGATGGCGGAGGTAGTCGACGCGCAGAAGGCAATCGTCACCATTGCCCGGCGCCTTGCCGCCGACGGCGCGATTCAATTCGGCGTTGGCGGAGGGGACGACGAATATGTCTAGCCTGCCGCTGGCTGCACTGGCTGCGACAAGCGGCTTCCAATGCGACCCTCGCTTTGCCACCACTGCAGGGTTCGCAAAGCGAGCCGATCTACCGCCCGAAGATCCGGTGTCTGCCGCGTGGGATGATGGGTTCGCCGCCGGTTATGCCGAGGCACAAGCCATGGCAGCAGCTCAGGCGGAGACTGAAGCGGGCGCACGGGCGGATCTCGAGCTTGCGCTTGGCCGCCTTAATGAAATACAGCAGGAAACGCTGCGGCAACGACTGTTTACAACGGTCGAATTGCTTTGCCAGGCAGCGATTGCCCCGCTTGCCCTGGACGCGGATGCGCTGGCCGGGCGGATTGAGCGCGCGGCGGCGATGCTGGCGCGCGCCGATGACGACAAGGTGCTGCGGCTTCATCCGGACGATCTGCAACTTCTTGCCGGGAAACTGCCCGAAGCACTTGAAGTGCGTGCAGATCCCAGCCTGGATCGGGGTGCGCTGCGGCTGGAAACATCCAGTGGCGGGGTGGAGGACGGGCCGGCCCATTGGCGACGGATGATCTGCGAAGCGTTGCAACAATGCTGAACCTGCTCACGCCGCTGCTCGACGAATTGACCGAGACCCGGATTGACCTCACCGCGGGTCGGTTTGGGTTGCTAACCGCCTGCGACGGCGGTCTGCTGGAGGTGTCAGGACTGTCCGCACCGGTCGGGGCGATGTGCAAGGTAGCGCATGGTCCCGGCCAGCCGCTCGCGGCCGAAGTGATCGGTTTCCGCAATGGCCGCACACTGATGATGATGCTTGGGGATACCGTGATGCTGCGGCCCGGCGCCCGGGTTCGTGTCGAAGGCAAACCGGGTATGCTGCAGGTCGGCGAGGCATTCCTTGGTCGCGCGGTCGATGGCGAAGGCCATCCGATCGACGGAGGAGAGCCTATCCACTCCCGACTGTCCTGGCCGGTCGGCGGGGTCAGGACCGGAGCGCTTGATCGTAGCCCAGTGCGCACGGCATTCGATACCGGAGTACGCGCACTCAACGCCCTCACGACGTTCGGCATCGGCCAAAGGATCGGCATCATGGCCGGGTCCGGCGTCGGGAAATCGGTGCTGCTGAATATGGTGACGAGCGGAGCCGCGGCCGAGGTTGTTGTCGTCGGCCTGATTGGCGAACGCGCCCGCGAAGTATCCGATTTCGTCGAGCGGCACATGACGGACGCCAAGCGTCAGCGAACCGTTGTCGTCGCCGTGCCGGCCGATCATGCTCCAAATCTGCGGCTACGAGGGGCGATGCTGGCGACCTGTCTGGCAGAACAGTTTCGCGCGCAAGGCAAACGGGTGCTGCTGATCATGGACAGCCTGACGCGGGTGACACATGCCGCGCGTGAAATCGCCCTACTGCTGGGCGAGCCGGGTGCCGCGCGTGGCTACCCGCCGTCCGCCCTCGCCGCGATTACCAAGCTGGTCGAGCGCGCGGGCAATTCGGCGGCCACTGGGGGATCAATCACCGGGCTCTACACGGTACTGGCCGATGGTGACAACCAGGATGACCCGGTGGTGGATACTGCTCGGTCGATCCTCGACGGGCATATCGTATTGAGCCGGCAACTCGCTCAGCGCGGGCAATATCCAGCTATCGATGTCGCCGCTTCGCTGAGCCGGGTCATGACCGATATCGTGGACGAAAATCACGCAGTTCTTGCCCGCCAGTTTCGAGCGTTGACAGCTAGTTACGAGGCAAATCGCGATCTTATTCTGATGGGCGCCTATCGCACGGGTAGTGATCCTCAACTCGATCGGGCCATTGCGATGCAACCCGATCTCGCGGGATTCCTGTGTCAACCGGCGCACACCGTCATCAATTTGCCGGACAGCATCGCGGACCTGCAAAAATTGCTGGGCAATGTCGACTGACCTGGCGAAACTGCAACGATTGCAACGGCTCGAAAGAATTCGTGCGATCGCAAAGCAATCTGCGCTGATGCAAGCGGCAGAAGCAGAATCGACCCTGGCGCAGTTGCTGACCCTGGCCGAACGAACCGACACGCTGGCCGTAAGTTACAGCGGCGGCCTGCACCTCGTGAATGGGCATGACTTGCGGGTGCGGGAACAGTTCGTCGCCGGACTGAATGGCATTTCCCGCGCAGCGCATCGCGATGCCGCTCAGGCGCGCACGCAGGCCGATCAACGTCAGCAAGAGCTGGCCGCAAGCGAACGGAGCCGTGTCGCAGCGAAGGACCGTGCCGAAGCCTGCGAGCGGAAGCTGGCACAAAGTAGACAAGTGCCGATGATCGACGCGCGGCGACCAATTGGCACGGACCTTGAATAGCTAGGGTACTGTCATTCCAACAGGAACGCGTCGATGACCCAGCCAGCCCTTCCAGTACTGCCTATCCCCATGGCGGGACCCGAGGGTGCTGCAGTTTCACGCTTGGTGAAAGGCGTGCAATGCGCCAATTTCAGCACATTTCTTGATATTGAGACAACAACCGTCGCGGCGCTTCCTGCTGATCAGGGACCATTGCCAGTCACCGCCAACCCGTTTCCCGTAGCGTCCGATCATCCGGCAAGCACCGGCAAGTTATTGCCGCCAACGTTGCCGGGAGAACTGATCGTGGCGGTGCAGAATGCGCCAATCGAAGATCAGCGCACCGAGCAGCCTATCCCCGTGTCGGAGTCAATTAAAGACGAAGCAGGTGCCGCCACGCAGCCCGGCTTCGATGCGGTGTCAGTAGCAAACCCTGTTGCCGCGCAGCTGCTACTCCAGTTGCTCCCTAATCCCCTTGTCGAAAGTTGGCCGGTCACGCCGGCGACCGACACAGTCGAAGCGCCCATTCATCCCCATGCAACCCGGCATATCGTGGTACCGCGTGACGCCTTGCCGGACAGTCCCATCGAGACGAGCAAGCTGGTGCCGTACCGCGGAAATCCGCACGACCCGGACGGCACGCAGGCCTTACCCCCTGCTGTGGCAGATCGTCCGGCAATGCCTCCGCGATCAACGCATGACCTGAGGTTAGAATTGCCGCTGGCGGCGCGGTTATCGTCAATCGCCACCCGCGAAGATATGCGGCGCACTACTGCCACTCATGACATGACGCAGGTCGTCAGCGAGCAATCCAGTCCTATCGTTTTCGGTCGCCCGCAAGCGCTGCCTTCATCGCCCGGTCCTGCCTCGCTTGGGGCCACGGCAGGCGCCCAGCACCTCGACTTTTCTGCTCTGATCGACCGGATCGCATCGGCGCGCGACACAGTCGGCGCGCACACGGTCGCCGTA
>JAFLDC010000183.1 GCA_017302775.1 Sphingomonadales bacterium | reverse complement strand
AGCGTCGAGATTAGTGATGCCGGCGGCTTCCGCAAAGCGAGTTACAGCGTTGACCGTGCGTTCGTCGAAATCGAAGACGGTAATGTGAGCGGGTCCGAAAGGCAGTACCTCGCTCGCGTGCATATAGGCGACGCAGACGCTGATCGCGTCACCGTCACCAATAAATGCGAGCCGCTTGCCATCAGCCCAGTCGGCGACGATCTCGCTCTGGAAGACCATGTCGCCGGATTTCATATGAATCTGATCGAACTCACGTAGCGGCCGCGGACGGTTCTGCACGACGTCTGATATGGCGTTGATGGCGCGCCGCAAATCGACCTGGTGCGGCGGTCGTGGAGGCGCAGGCTTAGCAGCGGCGAGCGGCGAGCGCTTCCGCTTCAACCAAGAAAAGATCGGAATCATAGGGTTTCCGATCTGGATGGCTGACGGGCGTGCGCCTGAAGGCTGTTGTTTATCGTTGCCGGTAACCTCCTAGTCTGGCTGTCGACGTTATCGAACTAGCCTTTCTCGCGCAAGGTGTTCCGTCTTAGTTCCCCCTGCGTTCAGTTCGCATTCCGGCGTCGCCACAAAGCTTGCTTGATGCTTGCCATTTCCGTCAACCGAACGACAGCTTACGACGATTGCATCTTGTATAAGCCGCCGTTCCCGGTCGTCTTCCCAATTGGCTCTATACCCCGCCATCAGACCGCCCTACCGCTTCCTTCAGCTTCGGGCCAAACTCCATCTTCCGCGCGAGTGCTTCGACAAAGCCTTCGAAGCGCTCCTTGCCCTGCGCCTGAGCCGCAGCCCGAGCCGCATCCGGCAGTGCCGGGTTGGCTGTCAGCCAAAACCTTACGAACAGCGCCAGCGTCTCAGAGTTCAATTCCGCCCGGTAGTCCAGCTTGTCTAGCTGGCGCATTACCCTGTCGATCCGGCGACTGAACGCCGCTTCCATGCGCTCCGACCCGTCGGGCGACAGAAACGAGTTCAAGGCCGTTTCGACGACTTGAGCCTGAGTCACGCGCTTTCGTCGCGCATAGTCAGCGAGCCGGTCTGCGAGATCGGGCGGTAAACGGAAGGTGTGCTTCGTCTTCACAACGCGATCCCATCGCCAGGGTCGAGCGAGGCCTGACGTGCGCTGCGGGCCATGTCGATACGCAGCCGTTCGGCGCGCGCTGCATCGTCCGTGCCTTCGGACTGATCGCCAAAATCAAACTCGCCCGTACGATCCTTGCCCTTCTGAGGCAGAATATCGACATGGGCCGGGATTTCCGGCTCGCGGCGGATCCCGCTATTGGCGGGATCATCACCGGCCCCCGCCTTGCGCTTCTTCTTCGGCATCGGTTTGATCGCGGGGAGCGCACTCCAATCGTCGGATTTTGGAATGCTCGACTTCACTTGGCCAGATTCCGGTGGCGGCAGAATACGCGCTAGTAGCCTCGGATCGGCATAATAGCGTGCCTTCTTCGCCTTGATCGGAGGCGAGCCGGACAGCATCACGATCTCGTCGGTCTCGGGCAGTTGCAGGATCTCGCCCTGGGTAAGTAGCGGCCGGGAGGTCTCCGAGCGGGAGATCATCAGGTGACCCAGCCAAGGCGACAATCGGTGGCCCGCATAGTTGCGCATCGAGCGCTGTTCGGTCGCGGTGCCCAGCGCTTCCGACACACGCTTGGCGGTGCCCTCGTCGTTGGTCGCGAAGGTCACCCGGACATGGCAGTTGTCGAGGATCGCGTTGTTCTTGCCGTAGGCCCGCTCGATCTGATTGAGCGACTGAGCGATCAGGAACGACTTGAGCCCGTAACCCGCCATGAATGCCAGCGCGCTCTCGAAGAAGTCGAGACGCCCTAATGCCGGGAACTCGTCGAGCATCATCAGCAACCGGTGGCGCTGCGCCTTGGGAGAAAGCTCCTCGGTCAGCCGCCGCCCGATCTGGTTGAGGATCAGGCGAATTAGGGGCTTTGTCCGGCTGATATCGGAAGGCGGGACGACCAGGTAGAGCGTGGAGGGCCGCTTTGCCTCGACCAGATCGGCGATCCGCCAGTCCGAACATTTGGTGACTTCGGCGATGACCGGATCGCGGTAGAGCCCGAGATAGGACATGGCAGTCGACAGCACGCCTGACCGCTCGTTGTCGGACTTGTTCAAGAGCTCGCGCGCGGCGCTGGCGACGACAGGATGCGGGCCAGCCTCGCCCAGGTGCGCGGTCCCCATCATCGCATCGAGCGTTTCTTCGATGGTGCGTTCGGGATCGGACAGGAAACCGGCAACACCGGCCAACGTCTTGTCGGGTTCGGCGTAAAGGACGTGGAGGATCGCCCCGACCAGCAGGGCATGGCTGGTCTTCTCCCAATGATTGCGCTTCTCGAGACTGCCTTCGGGATCGACCAGAATGTCGGCTATGTTCTGGACGTCACGCACTTCGCTGATCCCGCGGCGCACCTCGAGCAGCGGGTTGTAATGGGCAGAGGCGAGATTGGTCGGATCGAACAGAAGCGTCCGGCTGAAGCTGGAACGGAAGCCAGCGGTCACCCCCCAGTTCTCGCCCTTGATGTCATGGACGATCGCCGAGCCGGGCCAGGTCAGCAAGGTCGGGATGACGAGACCAACGCCCTTGCCCGACCGGGTCGGTGCAAAGCACAGCACATGTTCGGGGCCGTCGTGGCGAAGATAGTTGTTTTGGAGCTTGCCGAGCACCACTCCGTTTTCGGAGAGGAGGCCGATGCGCTTGATGTCAGCGCGCTCGGCCCAGCGTGCCGAACCATAGGTTTTGGCGTTGCTGTTCTCGCGGCCGCGCCACACCGACATGGCGATGGCAACCACGATCGCCACGAACCCGCCCGAGGTGGCGATCATCCCGCCACGATCGAAAATCTCTGGGGCATAGGCGTCATATGAAAACCACCACCAGAACAGGTCATACGGCCGGTACACCGGATGGCCGAACGCCGAGAACCATGGCGTGCCAAGTTCGGCCTGGAACCCGAGTGCGGATGCGGTCCATTGTGTTGCGAACCAAACGCTCAAGAGGATGATGAGGAAGACGGCCAGCACCTGACCCCAGAGGATTTTCGCTGCGGACAATGATCATGCTCCTTCCCGTTACGGCGGTCATGTCGGCAGCGCAGAGGCGGAATTGCAAGGCTCTCGGCTCAGCCGTCGCAGGCTGGCGGAGCATTGAGGGCGTGAGCGCAAAAGAAGGTCTCGGCCTTGCGCATCCGCTGAAATCTAAATCATAGGTAGATGGTTTAGATTGACGATCAAATCTACACTGCCTAGATCGCAGGTAGATTGATGGCGCAAGGAGAATCGACCATGAAGCTTGCTCGGAACTTGGAAAGCGTTCTCAACGCTATCCGCCGCCTGAACGATGAACTCGATCGCCATCCTGCGCTTGCCGATCGGCTCGGCCTTGCACATGCATACTATGTCCTCGAAACGGAGGGGGCTCCGCCGTTGTTCGGGTTCTCCAAGTTCGTCGGATATGAAGGGCTGACGCCCGAGCAGTACCTGAACAACTACAGCGAGCTCGACGGTCGGAATACCGAACATGCACTCAAGCCATGGTTCGAAGAGGTCAGAGCCGGGACGCCTGAATACAATCGTCTCTACGGCGAGCTTGAGTCTTGGCTCGGGCAATATGGCAAACGGCCGAGGGGAGGTTCTGCGCAAAAGGTCAGGATTATGGTTGTGCGACCAGAACTTCGGGTGCCAATCAATTCGACTGGGGAGGATCGGCGTCTCCTCGATCTGATGCTTGCCGTCGCCGATCTTCTCCCTGCGACACAGCGACACCAGTTGCGAGCGGCGCTGTAATTCAGATTGCAATTCCGCGGCTGCGGCCGAGCGACCATTCGATCCCGCCGCCGCTTTTGATTGTGCCCATCACCTGCTCGCCGAGATGCCGCTCTAGCGAAGGCTTCCACGGCACCAGCTCGAACCCATGGGCATGTTCGATCATGGCGAAACGGCCCGAGGCAAGTTTGATCCGCTCACGATAGAGGCCTTTGATCCGGTCACCTTCTTCGCCGGGCACATGATGGAGCCCCGTGCGGAGGGCGATGGTGCTCGCGGCACTGGCCAGCTCACGGTCACGCAGCGTCGAAATGAGATCGCGCGCCAGGATGATCCGGGTGCCTTGACGACGTGCCAAACCCTGCTCCGCCAGATGTTCGGCACGGGCGATCTTTGCCTGCTCGACCTCGGCGCCGAACCCGCCGCCAGTGATTTGCGGCTCAGACGCGACCAATTGGCGATCGAGCCAGGTCGCGCCGTGCGCGGTGACCTGCGCAGACAGCGCCAGATCCGAGCGTAGCGCCAGCGACTGCTGTCGGCGCCCGCGATTGTCGTCCCAGCTTCTGAGTTCGACGATCGCGCCGGGTTCGGCATCACCAGTGACCTCGAGATCGGAGAACTTGAGATGATGGACGCGGCCATCGACGCCATCGACCACGGCATATGCCTCGCCGGTCAGTTCGTCGTGCAGGCCGCGTTCGATCAAGCGACCGAGAATGGGTTCGTCTGGTGCTGCATCGTGCATCGCAAACCGGCCGGTCTCGGCGCTGCCGATCTTGCGCGACATGGCGCGGTGCATGGTCTTGATGATGTCGCCGCGTTCGCCGAGTTCGCGCAGCTTGCCTTCCAGATCGCTACCGAGCGTCCAGCAGGCCGGGCCATGCGTATCGGCGAGGCCAAGCCGTTCAAGCGCAGTTGCCCGCCCGATCAGCAGGGCGCGGTCGGATCGGGCATGACCGGACGGATCGGGGCGCAGGTCGATCAGACCGCTCTCGTCTTGCAATCGCTGCAGGCTCCGGTCGAGACTGGTCCAGCGTTCAGCGCTAACCTCGCGTCGCAAGGCTTGCTCGATCTCGCGCTCGCTGCGGTGGCCGAGTTCGGCTGTAACCCGCTCTTCGGCGCGCCCGCGCATCCCTTCGCGGATGTAGTCGCGATCGATTACCAGATCCCGGCCATCGCCGGTACGCCCACGCACCAGGATGTGGATGTGCGGGTTGTCGGTGTTCCAATGATCGACCGCTACCCAGTCGAGCCGGGTACCGAGATCGTTCGTCACGTCATCCATCAGTTCACGAGTGAAGGCGCGCATGTCCGCCATCTCGGCGGCATCTTCGGGCGAGACGATGAAGCGGAAATGGTGCCGGTCGTCTTCGCAACGCGCAGCAAAGCCTTCACCATCGATATTGTCACCGTCCCGGTCGAACAGGCGACCCTCACTTCCCTTGCGGTCAACACCGTCGCGCTTCAGATAGGTCAGATGCCGGGCGAGCGGAGCCGCGCGAAAATGGGAGCCCTTGTGACGGATCACGCGGGCCTTGATGATCACTCGGCGTTGGGTTCGCGATCGGCGCATCGCCAGCGCAGCACCGCGACCGCGTCCCGATCGACCGGTCCCTCCTCCGGCGCGCTTTGCGAGTGGCGAATAGCCTGCACGCTTCGAGATCTGGAGGACTCGACCGGCGAGCGACTTTGCCTTTTGCCCCGAAGGCCGCCCGCGATCGCGGACACGGCCTGGCCTTACCTCGAAATCATCGTCGCTCACTGGAAAATGTCGTTGCAGACGGGCGACGGCTGCAAAACTGGCGGAATTGCGGGACAAACGAAGCGTGGTGCCAGCAGGGCAATAAAGTGTATGGCGCGCGAAGCCGAGGAATTCTGCGCTTCACAACCACCACAGCCAGCCGCTCTTTTATCTCGCCATCCTCCTGAATCTTCCCCTCCTGCAACCCAGCTTCCACACTCCCACACTCCATTCCACGCCATGACGCGCCAGAGCAACCGAACTGCGATCACTGCGATCCGCTCCCCGAAACGGGCGCGAAGAGGCCGCCCAGCGATGCAGTTGGAGCTTCGAGAGGGCGCGGTGGCGCTGCGGCGGCGAAGCTGCCGGATGTGCTGTCATTGCTGTCCGAACGCGCAGCGAACAGCTGGCTTTGCGTCCAGGACAGGCGCACCGGCTGCACCGGCGCTGCGCTGGTGACCGCGGTCGCCGCGCTCCCGGATTGCAGCTGG
>JAFLDC010000182.1 GCA_017302775.1 Sphingomonadales bacterium | reverse complement strand
AATAAAACCAAAAAGCGCATTGTTTGTCAAGCACTATTATTACATCTACATGCCTACATGTTTTGCCGACTTTCTGATTTATTGCAATTAATCAGAGACTTACCTTGAGGGCTCCGGGAAGGTCCGTCGGGATCGCCGAAGACGCGGGCCACGGCCACCTGCTCGGCCGGGCTCAGCTTCTGCTTACGGAAAAAGAGCACCTGGAATTCGGCCAGCGCCTTGCGCAGCTCGGCACGCGCGTCGGAGTCCTTGATGTCTGCAAGATCAAAATCGTGCACCACCGCACCGATGCTGGGAGTGTACGGCTCGATGAGAAGGTGCTTGTAGCCGGGAAAGGGGTTTTCGGGTTTGGACATGGCAGGGCTCCTGTAGGGACAGTCGAACGGTCGGGCAATGCCCGTCCGACAGAGTCTAGGGAGCGGCCTGTCACTGGCGAACCATTTATTTCTGCAATGAATATCAGAAGTCGTCCGGCAAGCTTATGAGTCGGGGCTCGCGCTCTGGTAGCGTCCCGACGAGTTGTCAATCAGGGAGGCTTCCGACCTGTTCACCAAGGACGGGCCAGACTGACTCATCGGATCTCCGATCGATAGCTGCCAGCGAGGACGGTCTCCCGTAGAGGAATCCCTGCAGCAGGTCGGCTCCGGAATCGCGCGCCAGTTCGTCCTGCAGACATGTCTCGATGCCCTCGCAGACGACCGTGGCACCGAGCTCGTGAATGATGTCGACGATTTTCGGCAGGATACGCCGTGCCCTTGGGTTTCTGGTTGCCTCGACGACCAGTGTGCGATCGATCTTGACGACGTCCGGGGTCAGCCGCCACAGGCGGTCAAAGTTGGAATCCTGTGCGCCGAAGTCGTCGATGGCGACACGAAAGCCACGCCGGCGATACCCAAGGATCGCTTGTTCAAGCAACGCAAGATGGTCGATGTGCGATTCGATGACCTCAAGGACGACTTGCGTCGGCGTCAAACCGCAATGCCCCAGCAGGGTCTCCATGGTGCGTCCGTGATCGCCCAATTCGACGCTCAGCACGTGGCGGAAATCGACGTTGAGAAACAGGTCACCGCGCTGCTCACCCAGATGAAAAAAGTTCACAGCGTGCACCATGCGGCAGAGCCGATCAAGGTAGACGACGGCCGCAGAACTCTCGGGTAGTTCAAACGCCGCCGCTGGAGTGACGGCGACGTTCCTTGAGTTGCGCGCGCGCAGCAGGGCCTCGTGGGCTGCCGTATGTCCATCGAGTCTGGAAACGATCGGCTGAAAGACGCTGTACAAGCGCAGATCGCCGAAATTTCCGTAGGCGCCGCAATCATCAAACAGGAGAGCACGTGCGCGATTGTCGGGCAGCCCGTTCCATTCGCCGAAGTAGGACTGCAATTCCTTGATGTTCATCGTTGCCTCTCGGAAACCACGGGCTGCAAGTGCCTGTTTTCTCGACGGGCGTGGCCCGCGCGCGGAGCCGGGAGCCCCAATGGCGAGTCTGATCAGGCGAGCCTGGTGGGTGGTCCGACCTCGCGGACTTGTCCAACCACATCTCAGTCCCTGGCACTGTACGCTGCGTACTTGGCCAGCAGTCGCCGCGGGGGCTTGAAGGCGTCACGTCGGAAAGGGTCGCCGAGGGTCTGGGTCAAGCGAAGGTTGATCACCGTCGGCTGGTTCAAGGCAATCGCCGCCAGCAGGGCACCACCGACCTGGTCCTCGTGTTCGACGGTGAGGCCCTGCGCGCCCATCGCCCGCGCCACCTCGGCGAAGTTCGGGTTGTCCAGTTCCGTACCCAGGAAACGGCTGTCGAAGTAATCGATCTGATTGCGCTTTTCGGCACCCCATTGGCCGTTGTCGAAAATCACCGCCACCACCGGGATCTTCTCGCGCACGGCAGTCATTACCTCGGCCAGGCTCATCCCCCAGGCGCCGTCGCCGACGTAGGCGATGGCGGGGCGATCCGGCCGCCCAACCTTGGCGCCCAGAGCAGTCGGATACGCGTAGCCGCAGTTGCCGAAGGCCATGGCGGCGAAGAAGGAATTGGCCTCCTCAAATTCGAGGTAGCTGTTGGCGACCGAGCAGACGTTGCCGATGTCGGTGGCGACCATGGCGTTCGCTGGACGCGCCCTGGCCAGGGCAGCCAGCGCACGTCGGGGATCCACGCGCCCGGGTTGGTTGGCACCCGCCTGGCTTGACAGCGCCGCGGCCCAGGCCGCTTTCTCGGCGGCAATCGTGGCAATCCGCTCCACGTGCCGCGGTCGCTGGCCTTGCAGGCGGCGCAATTCTTCGGTAATCGCCGCCGCCGCCGCCCTGGCATCGCCATTGATGGCGAGCGCGACCGGTTTGACCAGACCGAGAACCCGCAGCTCGCTATCGACCTGGATAATTTTCGCTCCCTGCGGCCAGTAGTCGAGGTTGTACTGGGGCAGAGTGCCGAAGGGACCGAGGCGGGTGCCCAGGGCGAGCACCACATCCGCCCGGGCCAGCAGTTTCATCGCCGCTTGCGAACCCTGGTAGCCGAGTGGGCCGGCAGCCAGCTCATGGCTGCTGGGAAAGGTGTCGTTGTGCAGGTAGGAGTTGACGACCGCCGCGGAAAGGTGCTCGGCCAGTCGTTGCAGCTCGCCAACGCCCTCGGCAATGGCGACGCCGCCGCCCGCGATGATCACCGGGAAGTTGGCGTCGGCGAGCAGGCGCGCCGCGGTCGCGATGGCGTCACGATCGCCAGCGCCACGATTCACGGCAAAGGGCTGCGGAATCACCGTTTCGATCTCGCCGTAGAAATGATCGCGGGGAATGTTCACCTGCGTCGGCCCGCGTTCATGCAGCGCGTAGTGGAAGGCGCGCCCGGTCAGCTCGGCGATACGCTGCGGGCTGTTGACCTGGGCCTGCCAGCGGGTGATTTTCGAGAAGATCGGCAACTGCTCGGTTTCCTGGAAACCGCCGAGACCCGCTGTCAGACTCCCGGCTTCCGGGGTGATCGCCACCACCGGCGAATGAGCCCAATAGGCAGCAGCGATGGCGGTGACGAAATTGGTGACCCCCGGCCCGTTCTGGCCGATGCACACCCCGTGCCGTCCAGTGGCGCGGGCGTAGCCGTCGGCCATGTGCGCGGCGTTCTGTTCGTGGGCCACCGAGATGAAGCGGATTCCAGCCAAAGGAAACAGGTCGTGGGCATCCATGTAAGCGGAGCCTACGATGCCGAAGACATCTCTCACCCCGTTGGCTACCAGCGTCTCGACGAATGCCTCGGAGGGCGTCATGCGCTGCCTTGTGGTCTCTGTCGCCATCTGCGGCTTCTCCTGATCAAAGGAGGTCGATTGTAGGCAGCGGCAGGCTGGGGATGAACGAAGATTCTCTGCTTTGCTTATTCGCGAGCCGCTGCATGTCGAGCAAGCCAGCCATCACTGACCAGCGATGCGGCGGGGGCGGCGTGCAAGCGAATCGACGACGAAGCCGGTCGCGGATCCGGCGCCGGCGCGAAGCGGCGCGGGCTGGTCGACAACGATCGGCGCGATCGCGCTACGATGGACGCCATTCAGGAATCTTCGACCCTCTGCCGCACGCCGCGGCAGGAGTCCATTGCTTCGAGCCATCGGACGGCTGGTCGCTACGTCCGATGGTCCGGGATGGGGAAGTCACGAGGCCTTCTCCCGCTCCGATTGCCCTGGGGGAACGCCCATGATCGCTCGCATCTGGCATGGCAGGACAGCCACCGCAAAGGCCGACGAATACCTTGCGTTCCTGCGCGAGCGCGCGCTCCCGGACTACCGGGGAACACCGGGCAATCTTGCCGCCTACATCCTGACGCGTGCTGAGGGGGACGTCACGCACTTCACGACGTTGACCTTCTGGGATTCTCTCGAATCCATTGCAGCCTTTGCCGGCGCCGATATCGCGCGCGCCAAGTACTATCCCGAGGACGCGGCCTTCCTGCTCGAGTTCGAACCCTGCGTGCAGCACCACGAGAGCCACTCTTGACATGGGTCGTCAGCCGGGCCGGTAGCCCCGGTCGTGGTAGCGAGAGCCGAAACCGGCAGCGGGGGAAGAAGGTGCTGGCCGGGTCGCGTCGTGCGTGCCCGCGTAGTTTGGTGCGGCGGGAAGCTACGCGCCGCTCTCGCTTGGCCGGCGACGGGGGCACTACCATTCAGACCCGCAAGAATGGCCCAGAGCACACATCCGTCGATCGCTGGTTGTATCATCCGCAGACGCCAGCGCTCCCTCATGACCTGGAAGGCAGCGTTGGAGGCGCCAATTGATGCCGCTGGGTGGCGCGCTTCCGCATCCGTTCAACCCGTCCGAGAAGACCAATCACATGAAGATCAGACAACTTGTCCCCGCGCTGCTGTGTTGCTTGCTGTTGTCAAACCCGGCATTCGCCGATGCGAAATTCGAAGCCGAGACCGCCAAGGAATCGGAAGCCGTGAAACTGACCCGCGACACCCAGATTGGCGGTTATCAACTGCTGACGGCGGCCGAACTGAAGAAGATGCTCGATGAGGCAAAGCCGATGCTGCTGGTGGACACCATGCCCTACGACGGCAGCTACCGGAAGGAACACCTGCCGGGGGCGAAGCATTTCCTCTTCCCGGTAGCACGCATGAGTTCCTGGGACACGAGGGAAACCGACGGCAAGACAGAGGCTGATTTCACCGCCTTGCTGGGCGAGGACAAAGACAAGCCGATAGTGTTCTACTGTGGCTTCGTCAAATGCACGCGCAGCGACAACGGTGCGACGTGGGCGCGCAAACTTGGCTATACGCAGGTCTATCGTTTCCCCGGCGGCCTGTTCGCATGGAAGGGCGCGGATTTCCCGCTCGAAGCGGTGAAATAGCGCAGTTTTCTCTGTTCCCGCCCGCCGTAGCCACGGTGGCGTCTTCTTGCTTCGCGGTCATGCCGCTTCCGCGAACGGCGTGCGGATGTCCGACAGGAACTGGCGCAGCCGCGGATGCTCGGGCCGGGCGAAGAATTCGCTCGGCACCGCCCGTTCGAGGACCTTGCCTTCGTCCATGAACAGCACCCGGTCGGCGACGTCGCGCGCGAAACCCATCTCGTGCGTGACGCACATCATCGTCATGCCGTCACGGGCGAGGTCGCGCATGACCAGCAGGACCTCGCCGACCATCTCGGGGTCGAGCGCGCTGGTCGGTTCGTCGAAGAGCATCAGCGGCGGCCGCATCGCCAGCGCGCGAGCAATCGCCACCCGTTGTTGCTGCCCACCAGAAAGCTCGCCCGGATAAGCGCGCGCCTTGGCGGCCAGGCCGACACGATCGAGCAACGTCAGCGCCTCGTCGCGGGCTTCGGATGGTTTGAGACCGCGCAGGCGGGTCGGCGCCAGCGTGCAGTTTTCGAGCACGGTAATATGCGGAAACAGATTGAACTGCTGGAACACGAAGCCAATGTGCGAACGGAAGGCATTAAGCTTTACGCGCGGACCGTGGGCATCCACACCGTCGATGACGATGCGGCCGGACTGGATCGGCTCCAGCCTGTTGAGGGTGCGGATCAAGGTCGATTTTCCCGACCCCGAGGGGCCACAGACAACGACTACCTCGCCCTTCGCTACGCTCTCGGTGACGTTCACCAGGGCATGGTAGCTGCCGTACCACTTGTTGACCTTGTCGATCTGGATCATGCGTGTGCCTTTGCCATCGTGCGTTGTTGGAGATGGCGCTCCAGCCAGAATGCAAAGCGGGAGAGGCCGAAGCAGAGAATGAAATAGGTCAGGCCGAGCAGCAGATACACTTCGGCCGGCCTGGTCAGCACCTGGGTGTTGATCTGGGTGGCGATGAACGAGACTTCGGTCAAGCCGATGATGTAGCCAAGCGAGGTCTCCTTGATCGTCGCCACAAACTGGTTGACCAGTGAGGGCAGCATGTTGCGTACCACTTGCGGCAGGATCACCAGCTGCATCGCAGCCAGATAGCTGAAGCCGAGCGAGCGTGCGCTTTCCGTCTGGCCCTTGCCGATGCCCTGGATGCCGGCACGGATGATCTCGGCAAGGTAGGCGGCGTCAAAGACTACCAATGCGGTCAGCATGGTCCAGAACTGGTTGGTGTTTTGCCCGGT
>JAFLDC010000181.1 GCA_017302775.1 Sphingomonadales bacterium | reverse complement strand
CTTGGGCTTGTTGATCTGCGCCTTGTCGGCATAGAACACCAGCTTGGCGGCCTTCGGATCCTTGGCAGCAGCCGGGTTTTCCTTGATCGGATAGCCCGCATCCTTCAGCGCCGTGGTCATCGCTCCGCCGAACTTCTTGATCGCATCGTCGCGGTCCTTGCCGGTGACGGCAGCCGGGTTAGGCACTTCGATCACCTTTTTACCCACCTTGACCGTTGCCACGGTCCCGGCTGGCGCTTCGGCGTTGACGTAGTTGAGGCCGTTGCGGGCAAAGTACGCCTTGGCGATGTCGCAGCTGGTGCTGTCGAACTTGTTCTTGCCTACCGGGTCGAACTGGAACGAGCATTCACCGGGTGCCGCCGTCACCGTAACGGGGCTGCTTTCGGTTGCGGCGTTAAGCGCCGGGTTAGTGGCCAGCGCCAGTTGGTGGAACGCGGGGAAGTATGTCAGCACCGCCAGTGCGCAGCCGCCCAGGATGATGAACTTGCGCCCGATCTTGTCTGACAGCCAGCCCCAGAACACAAAGAACGGGGTGCCCAGCAACAGCGCGGTGGCAACCAGGATGTTGGTTGTCGCGCCATCGACCTTCATGGTCTTTTCCAGGAAGAACTGAGCGTAAAACTGGCCACCGTACCACACCACGGCCTGCCCCATGCCGGCACCAAACAGGCAGATCAGCACGTACTTCAGGTTGCTCCACTTGCCGAAAGCTTCGGTCAGCGGGGCCTTGGAGGTTGTCCCTTCATCCTTCATCTTCTGATAGACGGGGCTTTCGTTCAGTTGCAGGCGGATCCACATCGAAACCGCCAGCAGCACGATCGAGATCAGGAACGGCACGCGCCAGCCCCAGGCCGCGAAGGCTTCTTCGCCCATCCAGGTACGGAAGCCGAGCACCACCAGCAGCGCCGCGAACAGGCCAAAGGTGGCCGTGATCTGAATGAAGCTGGTGTAAAGCCCGCGCTTGTTGTTGGGGGCATGCTCGGCCACGTAAGTCGCCGCACCGCCGTATTCCCCGCCGAGCGCGAGACCCTGAAGGATCCGCAACAGCACCAGGATGATCGGTGAGGCAACGCCCAGCGTTTCATAACCCGGCAACAGGCCGACCACAAAGGTGGACAGGCCCATGATCCCCATGGTCACCAGGAAGGTGTTCTTGCGGCCGACCATGTCGCCGATCCGGCCAAACACGATGGCGCCGAAGGGACGCACCGCAAAGCCGGCGGCGAAGGCCCCGAGCGCCAGAATGAACCCGGTGGTTTCATTGACCCCGGCGAAGAACACCTTCGAGATGAAGGTGGCCAGCAGGCCGTAGAGATAGAAATCGTACCATTCGAACACCGTGCCCAGCGAGCTGGCGGTGATCACCAGTTTCTCATCCTGGGTCGGCTTGTGATGCTTGGGTAAAGCGGCGACATCTGCCGCTGTTTCGTGGAATTGCATCTTCCCTCTCCGTTATGTTTCTCAGAAGCTGTACTTGGCGACTACGTCGATGCGATCGGTCGATCCGTCGGCGCCGTTCACCAGTTCGCGTTCCCCATGCCGGTACTCGACCCCCAGGTCGATGTTCTTGATCGGGGTGTAGAACAGGTTGGCGGCGCCGCTCCATGCCTTCTTGTTGAAGGTGGCGATGGTGGCCGGGGCCAGCGCATCCGAATAGTCAACGCTCTGGTAGCTGCCCATCAGGTTGATCCGCACCCCGCTGGCAACCGGCACGCGCACCGCGCCGATCACGGCAAAAACATTGACGTTTTCGAGGCGATTGGAGGCGGGAACGAACACCGCATCGGGTGCAAAATTCAGGCCGACATAACGGCCGATGTTACGGCCATAGGTCACCATGATCCGGGCATCGCCGGTCTTGGCCTGATTCAGGAACAGCTTGCCGCCCACCGAGACGCCGAAGCCGCCGGTCTGGGCACTGATTCCGGCATTCTCGACGCGGATCTGGCGCGCCAGTCCGGCCACTGAGAGCTCTCCCGATTTGCCGGTATGTGCCAGTCGCACCGTGAAATCAGGCAGACGATCGTCGCCATTCTCGATCAGCGCGGGCGAGCCGAGATTGGCGGTACCCGCTTCGGGATTTTCAACCCCGAAGTGCAATGTGGTGCCCTTGCCGATCGGAGCGGAATAGCGGATCAGCGGCTGCCGCACGAATACGGTACCTTCGGCGCCGCCGACATAGTCAGTGCTTTCCGGCAGTGCGCCGGTGTACTGGAACGTGCTCCAATCCTGGCCGAAGGTCCAGCGATCGACCTGCATATAGGCCCGGCGCAGCGCCGGATTATAGCCATTGGTGGTGCGCTGCGATCCCTGAGTGCCCGGCGCGGTCTGGAAATCGAACTCGAGATAGCCCTTGACCGCGTGCCCGGCGACGCTGGTATCCATAGTGAGCCAGAACCGCGATTGCTTGGCGGAAAAGTCGGTATCCTGAACCGAAGGCTGGCCCCCGGTGGGGATCGTCTGCGGCAGGTAGAAATCACGCCCCAGCGAGTTGGAAGCGACTTCGCCGTCGCTGTAATGGGTGCTGGACCCGATCAGCTTGATATAGCCGCCCAGCTTGATCGTGGTCGTGCCGGACTTGAAACCGTCGGCCTGGGCAGGCGGCGGCGGCGCGGCGGGTTTGGCTTCCAGCACGGCGACCCGCTTCGTTGCTTCGGCAGCCTGCCCCTCGGCCGCTGCAGCGCGGGCCTCGGCTTCTGCCGCCCGCTGCTTGAGCGCCTCGTTCTCCGCCCTGGTATTGGCCAGATCGCCGCGCAGGCCCTGAACTTCTGCTTCCAGCTTGTCGAGCCGCTGCTCGACCGAAACAGGTTTAGCCCAGGCCTGGTGCGGCGCGATCAAAGCGCTGGCGGCAAACAGCCCGCTCATGAGCGCCTTTGCTCTAAAATTCATGTCCCCTCTCCAATGCGCCCCGATGTCGATTCTCGGGATGGTTGAGGATTGCCGGTTATCGGCGTGGGACAGCAGAGCGATCTAGGTCTTAGGTCTACGACTTTTGTCTATGCTCGCATCGCGGCGCCGGATTGGGTAGGTATGATCACAACGCCCCACGGGGGTGAGAATCGGTTTGGCAGAGGAGATTTCGGCAGTGGGCGAGGCAATCTATCCCGTACCGGCAGAGTGGGCCGAAACCGCCCTGATCGATAATTCCCGCTATCTGGAAATGTATCAGCGCTCTGTCGACGACCCCGAGGCGTTCTGGCGCGCCGAAGCGCAGCGGATCGATTGGATAAAGCCGTTCAATACGGTCAAGCAGACCAGCTTTCATGAGGCTGATTTCGGCATCAAGTGGTTCGCGGATGGAACGCTGAACCTGTGCGCCAATGCACTCGACCGCCATCTTGCCGAGCGCGGCGACCAGGTCGCGATCCTGTGGGAGCCGGACGATCCAGCAGATCCCAGCCGCGCGATCACCTATGCCGAACTGCACGGAGAGGTGTGCCGGTTCGCCAATCTGTTGAAGGATCGCGGCGTTCAGAAAGGAGACCGGGTTACGATCTACCTGCCGATGGTGCCCGAAGCAGCGGTCGCCATGCTGGCCTGCGCGCGGATCGGGGCAATCCACTCCATCGTCTTCGCGGGATTCAGCCCGGATGCGCTGGCCGGGCGGATTGAGGATTGCGACAGCCGCATCGTGCTGACCGCCGATGAAGGACTGCGCGGCGGCAAGAAGGTACCGCTGAAGGCCAATGTGGATGCAGCGCTGGCGCATTGTCCCGGCGTGGAGACGGTAATCGTCCTGCGCCGCACCGGGGCTGACGTGCCCATGGTGGCGGGCCGCGACATCGACTGGGCGGAGGCATCCGCCCGGCCCGCCGACTGCGCGCCCGCGGAAATGAACGCGGAAGATCCGCTGTTTATCCTCTATACCTCAGGCAGCACCGGAAAACCCAAGGGGGTGCTGCACAGCACCGGCGGCTATTGCGTCTGGGCATCGATCACGCACCAGTACGTGTTCGACTATCGCCCCGGCCAGATCTATTGGTGCGCAGCCGATATCGGCTGGGTCACCGGGCATTCCTATGTGGTTTACGGGCCGCTGATGAATGGCGCGACCACCGTGATGTTCGAGGGCGTGCCCAATTTCCCCGATCCCAGCCGGTTCTGGCAAGTGGTCGACAAATTCGGGGTCGAGATCTTCTATGGCGCCCCCACGGCGCTGCGCGCGCTGATGCGCGAAGGCGATGACTGGGTCACGAAGACCAGCCGCAAGAGCCTGCGCCTGCTTGGCTCCGTGGGCGAGCCGATCAATCCCGAGGCGTGGGAGTGGTATCACAAGGTTGTCGGCGACAGCCGCTGCCCGATCGTCGATACCTGGTGGCAGACCGAAACCGGCGGGGTGATGATCACCCCCCTGCCCGGTGCCACAGCGCTCAAGCCCGGATCGGCCACCCGGCCGTTCTTCGGCGTCAAGCCGATGCTGGTTGACAACGAAGGCGTTGAGATCACCGGCCCGGGCGATGGCTGCCTGGTCATCACCGATAGCTGGCCAGGCCAGATGCGCACCGTGTGGGGCGATCATGAACGGTTCTTCCAGACCTATTTCAGCACGTTCAAAGGCCAGTACTTCACCGGTGACGGCTGCCGCCGCGACGCCGATGGATACTATTGGATCACCGGGCGTATCGATGATGTGATCAACGTGTCGGGTCACCGGATGGGCACCGCAGAAATCGAAAGCGCGCTGGTCGCCCACGCCCAGGTCGCTGAGGCGGCGGTGGTGGGCATGCCGCACGACATCAAGGGACAGGGCATTTATGCCTTCGTCACGACCAACGCCAATGTCGAGCCCGACGAGGCGCTCCGCAAGGAACTGGTCGCCTGGGTGCGGCGCGAGATTGGCCCGATTGCAACACCCGACGTCATCCAGTTCGCACCCGGCCTGCCCAAGACCCGGTCCGGCAAGATCATGCGCCGGATCCTGCGCAAGATCGGTGAGAACGACGTCAGCAACCTTGGCGACACTTCTACCCTCGCCGATCCGTCGGTGGTCGATCACCTGCTCGCCAATCGCCCCGGCGCGGCCTGACCGGAAAGGGATCGGGGCGATGAGCGGCACGGTCCTGATCGCCGACGATCATCCGCTGTTCCGGCAGGCCCTGACCCTTGCGGTGCAACGGGTCGCACCGGAAGCCCGGCTCAGCGAAGCCGGAACCTTGGCCGCTGCCGCCCGTGCGGCGAGCGAGGCCACCGACCTGCGGCTGATCCTGCTTGATCTGAAAATGCCGGGAGCGGTGGGCTATTCCGGGATTGCCCTGCTGCATGCCGAACGGCCCGAAGTGCCGATCCTGGTGGTCTCCAGCGCCGAAGGGGAAAGCGCCGCCCAAGAGGCCCGCGCCTTTGGTGCGATCGGATTTCTGCGCAAGGACGCAGATCTTGGCGCGATCGAGGCGGCGATCGCCCTTGCGCTCAACGCCGCCGCCCCCCTTGCGCCCACACCGCCAGCCCAGCCGGAAGAGGCGGTACGCCAGACCGTTGCCGGGCTGACGCCAACCCAGCTGCGGGTGCTGCTTGCCGTACTGGAAGGGCAGCTGAACAAGCAGATCGCGCATTCGCTGGGCATGAGCGAGGCGACCGTGAAAGCGCACATGACCGCGATCATGCGCAAACTGGACGTACGCAACCGCACCCAGGCAGCGCTGGTCGCGCGATCACTCGGGCTTGATCTGAAGCACTGAGGCGTCAAACAGGAACTGCGCGATACGATCGGGGTCGACCGGTTTGGCCAAAATGGTCACACCCATCCTGCGCGCCCGATCCACCATTGCTTCGCCGGATTCTGCCGTGACAAGCCTTACTGGCAGGTCCGGCCGCCGCGCCCACAATGCCCCGATCACGGTCAACCCGTCCTCACCGTGATCCAGTTGGTAATCCGCCAGCACTGCATCCGCCTGGTCACACAAGGCCAGGGCATCACGCCCTGTCATTGCGCCAAGAGCGATATGGCCCATCCCGCTGAGCAGCGCGCTGGTTGCCTCTACGATGCGACTATCATTGTCGATCACCAGGATTGACATGGACCGCCCCGGCACGGCCTGATCGCGACGCAGCGAGGG
>JAFLDC010000180.1 GCA_017302775.1 Sphingomonadales bacterium | reverse complement strand
GATCCCGCAAGGTTCGCGCCTGATCGGCGATTACGATGCCGATGTCGCATTCGGACAGAGTCGAATCCTGCTTGCCTGGAACCGTCTGATCCTGCCTGATGGCCGGTCAATTGTGCTCGAACGCCAGCCCGCTTCGGACACTCGCGGTTTTGCCGGATTGCAGGACGGCACCGACTATCACTGGGGCGGCGTGTTCAAGGCCGCGCTAGTTTCGACGCTGCTGGGTGCAGGGTCTGAGCTCGGCTCGGGCGACGACGGCAATCTGGCGCGTGCGTTTCGCCGTGGGACACAGGACAGTGTGGGCCGCGCTGGCGAGCAGATCGTGTCGCGAGAACTCAATGTCCGGCCGACACTGACGATACGGCCGGGAATCCCGGTGCGTGTGCTGGTGACGCGCGATCTAGTGCTGGGAGGCGGACAATGACACGGTTGAAGCTCGCCGACCTCGCTGACGAAAAGCCAGTGCGATTAACTGTAGAAGTGTCGGCGCGGCTGCACCGTGACTTGGTGGCCTATGCCGCCGCCTTGAATGGTGGCGATGCCAAAGGCGCTCCCACACCCGAGCGATTGATCCCGCCGATGATCGAGCGGTTCATCGCGACCGACCGGAGTTTTGCACAGACGCGGCGGTCGGCTCAGCCCGGGTAGCGCTCTTCGATCAGTTTGAAGAAATGCTTGAGCGCCGGGTTCTCGTTGTTCTTGCGCCAGTAAAGCGCGTATTCGAGGCGAGCCGGACCGGTGGGGTCGTGGATCTCGTGGAATCGAAGGTCGGTCCAGCTAACCCCTTGCGACGCCTCCGTCGCTATCGAGATGTAGCGCTTTGCAGCGACCATGCTCAGCACGCTCTCGAGGCTGGTGTCCTGAAGAATGATATTTGGGCGTTTGCCCTGCTCGGTCAGCCGAGCGGCGATCAGGTTGCCGAAAACAGGCCCAAGGCCGCCTGCGGGTACCACGAACACTTCTCGGCGCAAATCCTGCCAGTAGATCTGCTCTTCTTCTGCGAGGGCGTGGTCGACAGGCAGAACGGCAAATAGGCGCTCAGACCAGACGCGGCGGGATGTGACCCCGTCTTCCTCCAGTCCAAGCGGAGCAACGGCCACATCTACAACATGCGAATGCAGGCCTTGGAACAGCTTTTCCAGACCAGCCTCGATGCCGTCGAACTGTACATCTTCGAATTTCGTCAGGTAGTCCGCAATAGCCAAGCGCAAGTTGCCCGCCATGATTGGCGAGCAATAGCCAACCGCGATGCGCCCACGCAGACCATAGCTGACGTTTCGTGCCGTGGTTTGCAGGTTGTCGACATCGGTAACTATTCGGCGAGCCTGCTCGATGAAGGGACGACCGTTCGCAGTGGTCTCTGCTCCACGGGTGGTGCGATCAAACAACTTTACCCCTAGTCGATCCTCCAGCAGCTTGACCCTCCGGCTCAGCGTGATCTGCTTGACGTTGAGCATCGCTGCTGCGCGAGAGAAGCTCTGAGCATCCGCGGTCACGACGGCGTACCGGAGTTGACGCAATTCAACTCGCTCAGTCACTTATGCTAATCGAATGCATCTTTCTTCGCTCCCTACTGCCGATGTGCGACCGACCGATAGCAAGAATTGTATGGTGTCCGGAATCGGGTTCGTGTCGAGCATTAGCAATAAGCAAGATATGTATGGTTTAGGAGTTTGACCGGCCTTGCCGCAGTTGCAATCAAGGGTGGGGCTATAGGCAAGGTTGCGGGCATGAATGAGCAGGGAGTATTCGGTGAGCGATATGAAGCGCGAATTGCGCGTGCAATCGCCTACGTCGATGCTAACCCTTCCGACCAAATATCATTAGAGAAACTATCAACAATTGCTTGTTTATCTCCATTTCATTTTCATCGCATCTTCCGGTCATTGACTGGAGAGGCGGTCCGTGAGTTTGTCGAACGGCGCAAGCTCGAACACGCCATTGCCTTAGCCAACAAGGGCAAGTCCTGGAAATACGCATCAGCTGCTTGTGGTTTCAACTCGCCAATCAGCTTCACCCGAGCGTTCAAACGGGTGTTTAACGTACCACCATCGGAGTTCGATCTCACCGGCTGGTGGCATAAACGCGACGATCGTGACGACGCCTTGAAAGTGTCCTCCTACTTCTTGCGTCCGGCTCCTCCGTTGGACCCGGAGTTCAAAGTAGAAGTTGTCGAGCGACCTGCTGTCCGGCTGGCAGTTGCAAGGGCCTGGGGCGGATATCTTCACCCCGAGCGCTTGGTCGGAGCCTATAATCGTCTTCGAAATTGGGCCGAGAAAGCAGGAATAGAGACAAAGGGTGGAAAAATCTCGGGCGCTTCGCGCGATGATCCAGACCTTACGCCCTTGTCCCGGTGCCGATACGACTTTCTGATCGAGCTGCCCCCTGACGTCACACCACCCACGCACTTTTCAACCACTGAGCGCAAGGCGGGTCTTTGGGCTGTTGCTCCGGTTGCAGGCGGCCTCGATATTGTCGACCGCGCATGGTCGATGCTGTTCAACAGCTGGCTGCCCGCCTCTGGACTCGACTTGAGGGATGAGCCAGCTGAGGAGGTCTATCTAAAATTGCCGGAGGACATCGGCTGGTCGGAATTCGACCTGCTTTGCTGCGTCCCCGTTGCCCATCCACAAGACTGAAAGGACCGCCATGCGCTTCAACCCAATCACAACCTATGCTGGGATGTTTGCCGGCATTGGCGCAGCGATCTGGACTATGTTCGAATACTCGATGGGCTGGCATAACGAGCATCTCGAAACAGGGGCTATGACGGGTTTCGTCGCCATCATTTTCCCGACCGCCGCGATCCTTTGGGCATTGCGGGCGACCAAGCGTTCGCACGGCGACCGCTTGACCCTGAAGCAGGCGCTGATGTGCGGCGTAGCGGTTTCCGCAGTTAGTGCTGCCATCGGCGTCATATTCTTCTATGTCTATTACACGACGATCAATCCTGCATTCCTCGACGCGATGAGAGCCAGAGGGCAGGAAGTCGATGTAACAAATCAGCTGGTGGCGGTGGTCATGGGATCCTTCATGTTCGGGATTCTTTTATCCGCGGTCGCGGGCCTTTTTATGAGAACGCGCGGAGAAGGGCGGCAGAATGAGCGATGAATTTCCTGCGATCTTTGCCGAGTTGCGCAGCCTGATGATTGCAGCAGCGCCGGGAATGGTTGTCACCACCGATACGCCGACCAACTTCACTCTTAAAACGCCTTGGATCGAGGCGCGGACCAAAGAGCCTGCCTGGTTCGGTTGGATCGCGATCAAGAAATCCTACGTGGCTTATCACGTGATGCCGCTTTACTCGCTTCCCGACCTCAATGCTGCCGTGCCGCCTTCCTTGGAAAAACGTCGGCAGGGCAAGACGTGCTTCAACTTTAAGAAGGCCGATCCGGCCATGTTTGATGAAATCCGAGAGCTGACAAAGACTGCGGCAAAGATGGAACCGGAATTGAAAGCTGCAATAGGCGCATGATCCTGCCTATCGGCGAAGGCACGCTTCTCATTAGGACAGACTTTTCGGATCAGCCTGGATGGCTGCGCCTTGTTCAAGTCGTTAATCGCCCATCGGCAGATGGTTTTCTGGCTAAACTGCAAGTCGTGGACGATCCTGCTTTTGGGGACGCCGACGCGCAGATTCTTTCTAGGCTCTTGGCCGAGCGGGATGACGTCGTGTTGCTGTTCCTGGCCGATGCCTACACTATGACACATCACGAGATGCCGCTTTTATGCGCCGATCCGCGAGCCCCTGAAGAAGGCTTCAGGGCAGCAGCAGCACAGCTTTGGAATGTTGAGAACAATCTCGCTTTGGCCAATATGGACTTCGGTGAGTTTGTCGGCGCGGCCGATGCCGACGGAATATTCAGGGGTTTTCAAGACTAATGCGACTAATCGTCAGCAGGTAATCCGTTGTCCGGATGCCCGAAAGGCTTCGAGCGCAACATTTGCCGATTCCGTTGTTGAGCTACCCACTCGTCCGCCCAAATGTCGTCCGAAGAATTCCTCCGTTGCTCGGGTTATGGCGAGCGAAGTTTCCTCATTGGCAAAGCTATGCCCTTCATTGTTCGCCAACAGATAGTCGACATCGACGCCGCGCGAACGAAGCGAGCAAACGATCCGGTCCGACTGGTCCTGACGGACACGCGGGTCATTGGCTCCCTGAAAGATTAGCAGCGGCGCCCGCATGTTGCCGACATGCGTTAGTGGTGAGCGCGTGCGCATCCGCTCCACATCGCTAGGTTGGTCGGGTCGGCCGACGAAGCGATACCAAGATCTTGGTAAAAATGGCTGCCAACCGGGCGGAAAAGCTCGCACCAACGTCTCGAGATCAGCAGGACCGGCATAAGCAACGGCGCATCTGTAATTAAATCCGCCCGCGCGCGAAATTCCGGTCAGCGCGGCAAACCCACCATAAGAACCGCCCATGATGCACACGCGGTCGGCGTCTGCCCAGCCTTGCCGAACGGCATAACGCACAGCATCGTCGACATCGTCGGACATCCTGCCGCCAAACTCTCCTATGCCGCCTTCGAACAGCTGCTTGCCGAGGCCAGTCGAGCCACGGAAATTCACTTGGATGACGGTATAGCCGCGATTGGCGTAAAACTGGGTTTCGCGCTCGAAGCTGCCGGCATCGCGCGTCCATGGCCCGCCATGAACCGCGACGATCGCTGGGCCTGCGACTCTCTGACCAAGCGGACGGGTGACGTAGCCGAGGAGTTGCATGCCGTCGCGTGCGCGCATGCGGAACGGCTCGGACGGCGCAAAACGATAGCTCGCAAGCTCGGGGCGGGTCTCTGCAAAGACTGAGGCAACGCCGCTTCGAACAATCAGAAATCGGCCGGGACGATTGCTTGCATCGCTATAAAATATGGTCGTGGCACCATCTGCGGATTGCGACTCGAAACTGAGGCTGCCCGCGCCAACGAGCGAGCGGGTGGCCCGCACGTCGCGTGCGAAACTCCTGCGTAGCGGATCGAGCTCGCCCACGAGGCGAGTGCAGACGACAGCCAGCGGGCCGTTCTGATCCTGCAGAACATCGTCGACGTCGTATCGACCACAGGTTCCGTTTCGCAGTGGGCGCTGATTTCCGTCGGCGAGCGAAATCAGCATCGCCCGTTCGAAATTGGACTGACGATTGGACTTTACGATGATCGACCGCCCGTCGGCATGCATCGCCAGCGCTTTGAAGCGTTCATTCGCAAGTGCAGTGTACAGGCGGCGCAAGCTGCTTGTTCCGTCAGCCCGGCCCCAAAGCTCAAGTGACCCATCGGCCACAATCCGTCCGGCGGCACGGATGCGGCCCTGCGCGTCAGCAAAAAACTCGGTGTATTGCGCGTCGTTCCTGAAGACTTCAGTGACCTGTCCGTTCGTGAGATCGACCGCGAAGACATCTGAAAACTGCGGATCGCGGCGATTGATCGCGACCAGGATCGGCCCTGCATATCCTCTTGGCGTCGACACCAGTTCTACGGCAACGCCGGCAAACGGGGTCAGATCGGTAGCCTCACCGGGGTTTGTGCGATCCAGTCGAAACAGGTGATACCCTTCATCTCCACCGCTGTCTTGAAGGAAGAACAGCCAACGTCCATCGGCCGACCACCGGACATTGTCGATGGACCTTGCTGGGTTGCGGTAGAGGAGCCGGCGGGTGCCACCAAGCTCCCCTTCGTAGATTGACGCCCGACCGTCATTCATTTCGATGGTTGCGACCCTCACGCCATCCGGCGACACTGCAGCCGCCGAGATGGAAGGTCCCCTGGCAAGAGTATCGAAAGGGATGAGCGGCTCAGCCGGTAACGACGTTGCGGCAAGAACCAAGCTCAGGATCATATTATTTTGCTTTCCAGCGATAAAACCATAGCATGTCATAGACCAAGCGAGAGCGTCCAGTCTTGAACAAATCGGCAATCAACCCACGAAATGTACGAAGGGCACCGCAGAACTGGCTTCGTCCCTGGGTGATCAACGCTATTGGTCGAAGCTCGCGTAATGTGCCGAGCACGTACCGCATTTTTCCAAACATGAACTGCGAAATATTTTTCAATTTCGGCGATCATGAAGT